>NZ_JBITCT010000026.1:0-98148 GCF_044453465.1 Streptomyces sp. NPDC051677 | reverse complement strand
CCGGGCCCGCCCTCCGGGCCCCCGGGCCCGCCCTCCGGGCCCCCGGGCCCGCCCTCCGGGCCCCCGGGCCCGCCCTCCGGGCCCCCGGGCCCGCCCTCCGGGCCCCCGGGCCCGCCCACCGGGTCTCCGGCCCCGCCCACCGGGTCTCCGGCCCCGCCCACCGGGTCTCCGGCCCCGCCCACCGGGTCTCCGGCCCCGCCCACCGGGTCTCCGGTGCTGTCGGGCGGGGCTGGGGTGCCGTCGGGCGGGTCTTCGGGGGCGTCCGGTGGGCTGTCGGTGGCGGCCGGCGGGGATTCGGTGGCGGTCGCCGTCGTGCCGGTGATGGCCGACGCGTCTCCGGGGATATCCGCTGGGTCGTCTTCGCGGGCGCGTGCGATGCTCGGCCGCGTGGAGACCAGGTCCGTCAGTCCCGTTTTCGTCGGTCGTGTCGGCGAGTTGGGCACCCTGAACGCCGCGCTGTCCCGCGCCGCAGTGGGAGAGCCGCAGGCGCTGCTCATCGGCGGTGAGGCCGGGGTCGGCAAGACCAGGCTCGTCGAGGAGTTCGCCTCGGCCGCCCGCAGCCGGGGCGCCGTCGTCGCGCTCGGCGGCTGCGTCGAGATCGGCGCCGACGGACTGCCCTTCGCCCCGTTCTCCACCGCCCTGCGCGCCCTGCGCCGCGCCCTGCCCGACGAACTCGCCGCCGCCGCGGCCGGCCAGGAGGAGGAACTCGCCCGGCTGCTGCCCGAACTGGGCGTGGCGGCCGCCGCACGCCACGACGAGGAGGGCATGGCCCGCCTCTTCGAACTCACCGCCCGCCTCCTGGAACGCGCCGCCGCCGACCGCACCGTCGTCCTCGCCCTGGAGGACCTGCACTGGGCCGACGCCTCCACCCGCCACCTGCTGTCCTACCTGCTGCGCACCCTGCGCACCGGCCGCCTCGTCGTCCTCGCCACCTACCGCGCCGACGACATCCACCGCCGCCACCCGTTGCGCCCCCTGCTCGCCGAACTCGACCGGCTGCGCACCGTCCAGCGCCTCGAACTGGCCCGCTTCACCCGCGACGAGGTCTGCCGCCAGGTCGCCGGCATCCTGGCGTACGAACCCGACGCCGACCAGGTCGACGCCATCTTCGAACGCTCCGACGGCAACGCCTTCTTCGTCGAGGAACTGGCCGTCGCCGCCCACGAGGGCTGCCGCACCGGCCTCACCGACTCCCTGCGCGACCTGCTGCTCGTCCGCGTGGAGGCGCTGCCCGAGAGCGCGCAGAGCGTCGCCCGGGTCGTCGCCGAGGGCGGCTCCACCGTCGAGTACCGACTGCTCGACGCCGTCGCCCGGTTCGCCGAGGACGACCTTCTCGAGGCACTGCGCGCGGCCGTCGGCGCCAACATCCTGCTCGCCACCCCCGACGGCGACGGCGACGGCTACCGCTTCCGGCACTCCCTGGTCCGTGAGGCCGTCGGCGACGACCTGCTGCCCGGCGAACGCGCCCGCCTCAACCGCCGCTACGCCGAGGCCCTCGAAGCCGACCCGACGCTCGTGCCCGCCGACGAGCGCGTCATGCGGCTGGCCAGCTACTGGTACCACGCCCACGACCCGGCCAAGGCCCTCCCCGCCGTCCTGGACGCCTCCGTCGAGGCCCGCTCCCGGCGTGCCTACAGCGAACAGCTCCGGCTCCTGGAACGGGCGATGGAACTCTGGGAGGCGGCGCCGCAGGAGGTACGGGCCGCCCTGCGCCCCGTCGGCTACACCGAGGCCTACCCTCCCTGCGGCTGTGACCCGGCCACCACCCCGCTGCGTTACCTCGACCTCATGGCCGAGGCCGCCGTCGCCGGCCGCTACTGCGGGGAACGCGAACGCGCCCTGAAGATCACCAAGCGGGCGCTGCGCCTCCTTCAGGACGAGGACGATCCCCTGCGCGCCGCCTGGTTCTGGGTGCAGCGCTCCCGGCTGGTGCACTCCCTGGGCCGGGGCAGCGGCCGCGAGGAACTGGCCACCGCGCAGGATTTGGTGCGCGGCCTGCCGCCCAGCGAGGTGCACGCCGAGGTGCTCACCCACATCGCCAACTGGTCCATGGTCCACGCCCCCGGCCCCGACGCCTACCAGGCCGCCGAACGGGCCGTTGAGTACGCCCGCATGATCGGCTCCCGGGAGATCGAGCTCAACGCCCGCCAGGTCCTCGGCGTCCTCATGGTCCATGCCGGGCACATCGAGTCCGGCCTCGCGGAGCTGGAGGAGGTCAGGGAGCGGGCCCTCGCCGAGGACGCCCCCTCCGTGGCCCTGAACGCCTATGTCAACCTCCCCTCCGAACTGGAGGCGCTCGGCCGCTCCCGGGAGGCCGTCCCGATCCTGGAGAAGGGCCTCGACTTCGCCCAACGGCACGGACAGCCCGACACCGAGGCCTGGGTGTGGGGCAACCTCGCCGAGTCCCTTCTCTCCCTGGGCCGTTGGGACGAGGCCGAACGCGCCTGCGCCGCCGCCGGACGGGTGGGCCAGGGCGTCGCCGTCCGTGGCGTCCACGCCACTTTGCGCGCCGAACTGGCCCTCGCCCGCGGCGACCTCGCCGAGGCCGACCGCCAACTCGCCGCCGGACAGGGCTTCTTCGGCTCCCACGAGCCCGCCCCCCAGCACCACCTCCCTCTCACCCGCCTCGCCGTCCAACTCGCCGCGGCCCGGGGCCGTCCGCTGGAGGCCCGCGCCCACCTCGCACCCGTTCTCGACCGCGGCTTCCCGCCCGGCGCGCAACGCGACGCCTGGCCCCTGCTGCTCGCCGCCGCCTCCGCCGAGGGCGACGCCCGTGCCCTGCCCGCCGCCGACCCCGGCCGCGCCGAACTCCTCGACCGCATCCGCACGGCCGCCAGGACGCTCGCCACGCTCGCCCCCGTCTGGCAGGCCCACGCATGCTGGGTCCGTGCGGAGCTCCTGCGCGCCGAGGGCCGCAGCGACCCGGACGACTGGTCCGAGGTGGTCGCCGCCTTCGAACGCCTGGAACGCCCCTACGAACTCGCCCGCACCCGCCATCGTCTGGCCGAGACCCTGCTCTTCGCCGGCGGCGACGACGAACGCGCCCGAGCCGCGGAACTTCTCCACCTCGTCCACGCGGTCGCCGCCCACCTCGGCGCCGTGCCCCTCACCGAGGCCGTCACCCTCCTCGCCCAACGCGCCCGCCTGCCCCTTTCCCCCGCCTCACGGGCGGCCTGCGTCGACCCCGTCGAGTCCCTGGGCCTCACCAGCCGGGAACGTGACGTCCTGCGCCTGGTCTCCGCCGGCCGCACCAACCGCCAGATCGCCGAGGAACTCTTCATCTCCCCGAAGACGGCGAGTGTCCACGTCTCGAACATCCTGTCCAAACTCGCCGTCTCGGGCCGAGGAGAGGCAGCGGCGCTGGCGCATCGGCTGGGCTTGTTCCCGCCGGGGGCGGGGGAGCGGGTGTCCGCGCGATGATGGAGAGCGGTGACACACCGGCCCCCGGAAAGGGAGAACGATGTTCAACGCCTTCGAGGAACTCTTCTCACCGGGCCGTAAGCACACCCGGGACGAGCAGAACCGGCTGGAGCTGACCCGGGAGGACGTCGGGGACGGTGATCCCGGGCGCGGGCCGATAGACCTCGCCTCCGGGAAGGTCGTCGTACGGCAGCCCGAGACGGAGGCGGAGACGGAGACGGTGGCCGAGGTGGGGGCGGAGGGCGAGGTGGGGGCGGAGGTCGAGGCGGAGACGGAGGGCGAGGTGGGGGCGGAGGTCGAGGCGGAGACGGAGGGCGAGGTGGGGGCGGAGGTCGAGGCGGAGGCGGAGGGCGAGGTGGGGGCGGAGGACCGGTGACGGGGCTCAGCTCACCGCCAGCTCCAGGATCCGGTCGTCCCCGGTCTTCGGGTCGCCCCGGCCGTCCGTGTTGCTGGTCGTGACCCACAGTTTGTCGCCGCCCGCCGACACCACCGTGCGCAGCCGGCCGTACTCGCCCTTGAGGAAGGCCTGCGGGTCCGCCGAGGCTGCCGTGCCCTTCAGCGGGATGCGCCACAGGCGCTGCCCCTTCAGCCCCGCCATCCAGATCGAGCCCTCGGCGTAGGCGATGCCGCTGGGAGAGGCGTCGTCGGTGGGCCACTGGGCTATCGGGTTCCGGTACTTCGCGTCCTTGGACTTGCCCTCCGCCGCAGGCCAGCCGTAGTCGGCGCCCGGCTCGATCGCGTTCAGCTCGTCCCATGTGGCCTGGCCGAACTCCGAGGCGAACAGGCGCTGTTCGGAGTCCCAGGCCAGCCCCTGCACATTGCGGTGGCCGTACGAGTACACCGGCGAGTCCGGGAACGGGTTGCCGGGGGCCGGTTCGCCCTCCGGGGTCAGCCGCAGGATCTTGCCGCCCAGGGACTTCTTGTCCTGGGCCAGACCCCGGTCGCCGCTTTCGCCCGTGCCCGCGTAGAGCATGCCGTCCGGGCCGAACGCGATCCGGCCACCGTTGTGGATCATGCCCTTGGGGATGCCCTTGAAGACCGTGTCGGGCGCCCCCAGCTGATCCCCGGACGGCCGCTTCGTGTCGTAGAGCATGCGGACGATCCGGTTGTCCGAGGCCGAGGTGAAGTACGCGTAGACCATGTGGTCGGAGGCGTAGTCGGGGGAGAGGGCGAGGCCCAGCAGTCCGCCCTCGCCCGCGGCGGAGACGCCCGGCACCTCGCCCAGCTCGGTCTTGCGGCCCGTCTTCTCGTCCACCCGCGTGATCTTCCCCTCGTCGCGCGAGGCCACCAGGAGGCCGCCCTCGGGGAGCGGGGCGAGGCCCCAGGGGGTGTTCAGGCCCTCGGCGACCGTGCGCACCACCTTGACCGTGCCCTTCGCGGGCGGGGTCTCCTCGGCCGGCGGGGAGGTCTGCGCGGCCGTGCGCCCCGGGGACGCGCTCGGGGAGGCGGCGCTCGGCGACCCCCCGGAGTCGGAGGAACAGCCGGCCGTCACCAGCAGAGCACTCGCGGCCAGCACGGCCGACACAGCTCGACGTTGCACGATCATGGTCCCTTCGACACGGCGGCGCCCGCGGCAGGCTCCACTTGTCCTACGCCGCTCACGCCCCCCGGGTTCCCGATCCGGCCCGACCGGACCCGAAAGCGGCACTCACTCCCACGATCCGCGCGCCCCCGGCAGCTCCGCCACGTCCGTCAGGTCCTGCGGCGTCAGGCGCAGAGCGCACGCCGCCGCGTTCTCCGTCACCCAGCGCTCCTGCTTGGCGCCCGGCACGGGGACCACGTGCCTTCCCTGCGCCAGCACCCAGGCCAGCGCCACCTGCGCCGCCGTCACGGACGCGCCGTGCCGGGCGGCGACCCGGCGCAGACCGGCGACGATCGGCTGGTTCGCGGCCATCATCTCGGCGGTGAACCGGGGATGCCGGGCCCGCATGTCGTCCGGCTCGAAGCCCTCGCCCGGGGTCAGCGTGCCGGTGAGGAAGCCGTTGCCGAGCGGCATCGCCGCCAGGAAACCGACCCCGCGGGCCTCGCACCACGGCAGCAGCGTCTCCAGCGCTTCCGGCGACCACACCGACAGCTCCGCCTCCACCGCGCTCACCGGAAAGACCTGCTGGACCCGCTGCAACTGCCGAATCGTTCCGTCGTGCAGCCGCCCCCCGGCCCGGCGACCGCCCCGCGCCCCCACCGCACAGAGCCCCAACGCCCGCACCTTGCCCGCCCGGACCAGCTCGGCCATCGCGCCCCACGTCTCCTCGACCGGGACCTCGGGGTCCGCGCGGTGCAGCTGGTAGAGGTCGATGACGTCCGTCTGCAGGCGCCGCAGGGATGCGTCGCAGGCCCTTTTCACATACCCGGGGCGGCCGTTGGCCACGATGTGCTGCTCGCCGACCAGCAGCCCGACCTTCGTCGACACGAACGCGTCCCCGCGCCGCTCCTTCAACACCCGCCCCAGCAACAGCTCATTGGTGAACGGCCCGTACATGTCGGCGGTGTCCAACAGGGACGAACCCGCGTCCAACGCCCGGTGCACCGCCCTCAGCGACTCGTCCCCCCGCTGCCGCGACCCGCTGTACGCCCAGCTCATCGGCATGCACCCGAGACCTACGGCCCCCACCTCGAGCGCCCCCGCGCCGATCGTCCTGCGCTCCACCTGCCCGAAACCCTCCCTCTCCAGAGCCCCCAACCTAACCTCTGCACGCGCGCGTGCCTGACATAGCCTCCCGCCCATGAGCACTGACGTATGGCTTCCCATCCCTCCGGAGGAGATCGCGGGTCTCCCCCAGGGGCCGAACTACCGCTTCTGGAACGGTGAGGAGGACTTTCCGGCCGACCCGGCCGACTGCGCCTTCTACGTCGTCCCCTACATGAAGCCCCCGGCCGTCGGGCAGCGGCCCCTGCCCGCGATGAGCGCACTGGAAGTCCTCCAGACGCTGTCCGCCGGCATCGACCACGTCGAGCCGGCCCTCCCGTCCCTGCCCCCCGGAGTACGGCTGTGCAACGCGCGCGGGGTGCACGAGGCGAGCACCGCCGAGCTCACCCTCACCCTGGTCCTCGCGTCGCTGCGGGGGGTGCCCGACTTCGTGCGGGCCCAGGACCGGGGCGAATGGCTCGGCGGGTTCCGGCCCGCGCTCGCCGACAAGAACGTGCTCATCGTCGGGTACGGCTCCATCGGCTCCGCCATCGAGGACCGGCTCGTGCCCTTCGAGGTGGCGCGGGTGGCGCGCGTCGCGCGCTCCTGGCGCACGACGGCGCGCGGCCCCGTGCATCCGATCGCCGAACTGCCCGCCCTGCTCCCCGAGGCGGACGTCGTGATCGTGTCCACGCCGCTGAACGAGACCACGCTCGGCCTGGTGGACGCCGAGTTCCTGGCCCACATGAAGGACGGCGCGCTGCTGGTCAACGTGGCCCGCGGCCCGGTCGTCGACACCAAGGCGCTGCTCGCCGAACTGGAGAGCGGTCGCCTCACCGCCGCCCTGGACGTCACCGACCCCGAACCCCTGCCCCCGGGGCATCCGTTGTGGAGTGCGCCGGGTGTCCTCGTCAGCCCGCATGTCGGCGGTCCCACCTCCGCCTTCCTGCCCCGCGCCGAGCGACTCCTGGTGGACCAGTTGGAACGCTTCGTGAACCGGCAGCCGCTGCGCAACGTGATCCTTACGACGGGCACGGCGAACGGATCGTGACAACGACGGCAGCCCTGTAGTCCGGTTCGGGCACCCTCCGCAGTCCTCCGGACGCGGTCTGTACCTCATCCGGGCGCATATGCCGATGATCGTCACGCAGCGTAGAGGAACTATGTCCCTGAGTGACGAGACTGGTGTATCGTCCCGACAGGGGCTGCGCCGCGCACGTTCGGCGTCAGGGATGGACATTTCAGACTTGTGAGGGGGGCGACGGGCGATGCACGGCCTATGGACGAACGATCCGACGCGGCGGAGCCGCCGACGGCGACCCTGGCGCTCGGCCGCGCGCGGACCCGGTCACGGCAGCCACCACGGCCATCACCACCGCAGGTGCGCCAGCCGCCGGACGCACGCGCAGCCGGCTCCCCGGGACCCTAGGGATCCGGGAGTGACGCAGACCGGGAGGATCCGGTGAGCCCGCCGCCGACCTCCACGACCCTCCTCGACGGAGCCGTGCGGACGCAGGCTCCCACGGGGGCCCCGTGCACCGCGCGGCCGCCCGCCGGCGGCCCCGGATCGAACCTGGTCCACCAACTCCTGCTGGCCCTCATGTGCGCGGGATACGCCGTCGGTTCCGCGCTCGGCTGGGGCTCCGACGAACTCGCGCTGATCATGGGCGACTTCGGGCTGACCGCCGCGGCGGGCGCCGCCGCCGTGTCGTGCCTCCTCTACGCGCGCACCCGGCGCGTCCGCTTTCGATCCGCCTGGCTGCTGTTCTCGCTCTCCTCGGCGATGGCGGCCCTCGGCAACTTCGTCTGGGGGTGGTACGAGGTGGTCCTGGGGCGGCCCGTGCCCAGCCCCAGCTTCGCCGACCTGTTCTTCCTGTGCTTCGCGCCCCCGGCCATCGTGGGGCTGCTGGTGCTCGCCGCCCGGCCCATGACGAAGGCGGGCTGGGTCTGCCTGGCGCTGGACGCCTGGCTGATCGCCGGCTCGCTGCTCACCCTCTCCTGGAGCCTCGCGCTCGCCCAGGCGGCGAAGTTCGACGGACCGAGCGTGGCGCACGCGGCGCTGTCTCTGGCGTACCCGCTGCTCGACATCGCCCTGGTGAGCATGGTGCTCGTCCTGCACTTCAGGCGGTCGCCCGTGAATCGCACGGCGGTGAACACGGCCGTCGGCGCGCTCGCGCTGACCGTGATGTGCGACGCCCTGTTCACCTCGCCGCTGCTGCACAACAACTACCGCTCGGGCCAGCTCCTCGACGCGGGCTGGTTCGCGGGCTCGCTGCTCCTGGCGTACGCGCCCTGGGCCGCCTCCCGCCAGGGAGCGGCGGACGAGGGGCACACGCGTGTGGTGCACGAGCACGTACCCGGCCAGCAGCGCGCCGGAGGTCACCCGCACGGGCCGTCGCGCACGGCCCACCGCCCGTCCGCGCAGGCGGCCGCCCCGCAGGCGCCGGACCGGACGTCTCCCCAGGGAGGCGAGGCCGGCCGGTATCCGACCACCCGGCCCATCACCGGCTCCCTGGCGGCGCTCACGCCGTATCTCGCGGCCGCCGTCTGCACCCTGGGGATCCTCTACAACGTCCTCAACGGGCACAGCGTCGACCGCGTGGTGCTGCTGACCGGCGGCGCGGTCGTGCTCGCCCTCGTCGTGCGGCAGGGGATCATGCTGCTCGACAACGTCTCCCTCACCCAGGAACTGGCGCAGAAGGAGAACCACTTCCGTTCCCTGGTGCAGGGCTCCAGCGACGTCATCATGATCGCCGCCCCCAGCGGCATCCTCCGGTACGTCTCCCCGGCCGCCGCCGGGGTCTACGGACGGCCCGCCGAGGAGCTGGTCGGCACCGAGCTGGCCCATCTCATCCACCCGGAGGACCTGGGCTGCGTGGTGCACGAGGTGCGCCGCTTCCTCGCCGCCAGCCCCCAGGAGGAACCCACCACCCGCATCGAGTGCCGGTTCCGCTCCGGTGACGGAGGCTGGCTCAACGTCGAGTCGACCGTCAACCGTCACCACGGCGGCCTGATCTTCAACAGCCGGGACGTCACCGAGCGCGTACGCCTGCAGGCGCAGCTCCAGCACAACGCCGAGCACGACCCGCTCACCGACCTGCCCAACCGCGCGCTGTTCACCCGACGCGTCCAGCAGGCCCTGTCCGGCCGCCGCAGCTCCGACCGGGGCCCCGCCCTGCGCAACACGGCGGTCCTCTTCATCGACCTGGACGGCTTCAAGGCCGTCAACGACACCATCGGCCACGCCGCCGGGGACGAACTGCTGGTCCAGGCCGCCCGCCGGCTCCAGGACGCGGTCCGCAAGGGCGACACCGCCTCCCGGCTGGGCGGCGACGAGTTCGCGGCCCTGATCGTCGGCGACGGCACCCGTGACCGTGCCGCCCGGGAACGCCACATACTGGAACTCGCCGACCGTCTCAGGCTCACGCTCTCCCAGCCGTACCTCATCGACGGCAACGAAGTGCGTGTCGCCGCGTCCATCGGCGTCGCCTTCGCCGAACCCGGCCTCGGCGCCGGTGAGCTGCTGCGCAACGCCGACCTCGCCATGTACCGCGCCAAGGCGGCCGGCAAGGGCCGGGTCGAGCTGTACAAGCCACAGATGCAGCAGGACGTCGTACGCAAGGCGGAGCTGGCCACGCGGCTGCGTGCCGCGCTGCACGACGGCGAGTTCGCGTTGCTGCACCAGCCGCTGGTGCGCCTGGAGGACGGCCGGATCTCGTCGGTCGCCGCGCAGGCCCGCTGGCGTTCTTCCCAAGGGGTGCTCTTCACGCCCGCCGAGTTCCTGCGGGTCGCGGAGGACAGCGACAAGACCGCCGAGCTGGGCCGCTGGATGCTGGAAGAGGCCGTCGAACAGGCGGCCGACCGGGCCGCGAGCGGGCTGAACGTGCCGGTCGTCGTGCGGGTGAGCGCCCGCCGGCTGCTGGACCGGTCGATGCCGCTGGGCTCCGTCGAGGCGCTGCTGACGCGGCACGGACTGCCGTCCGGGGCGCTGGTGGTCGAACTGTCGGACACCGACCCCAGGGTGCCGCTGGACGATCTGGAGCGCCGCCTCGGGGCCTTGAAGCGCCTCGGCGTCCGGATCGCCCTCGACGGCTTCGGCAGCGGCTACGCGACCCTCACGGCGCTGCGCCGGCTCCCCGTCGACGTGCTCAAACTCGACCGCTCGCTGGTCGAGGGGGTCGTCGAGTCCGCGCGGCTGCACAAGATCACCAGTGGGCTGCTGCGGATCGCCGGCGACCTCGGGCTGCAGTCCGTCGCGGAGGGCGTGGATCTGCCCGAGCAGGTCGTGGCGCTGCGCGCGATGGGCTGCACGCACGGACAGGGCATGGCGTTCTCCGGTCCGCTCGACGAGTACCGGCTGCGCCGGGCCCTCGCGACCGGCCGCTACCCGATGCCGCACGGCCCGGCCGAGCCCGCGTTCGCGGGTGGCGGCGCGGGGGTGTACACCAGTGGTGTCACCGCCGTCCTGGGGAGCGGAAGTGCCCTTCGCTCACATAATGAGACTCCCGTCCCACCCACTTGACAGTCGGTGCGCGCCAGGGGGAGGGTCAATGCCATGCGCACCCGAATTCTCGTACTTGGAAAGCGCGTCGGCTGAAGCTGGTGACGCCCGGGCGGTCCCGGAACTCACAGCGACCCACACCCGGCGCGCTCCCCTCGCTTGCCTTTTGGCACGAGGGGTTTTTTGTTGCACAAATCCCGCAGCACCCTCGCCGCACGACCCGCGGCGAACCCCAGTAAGACCCTCAGTAAAACCCTCAGCATCGAGAAGAGAATGCCGATGACCGAGCAGGCCACCGGGGCCCACCATCCGCAGCCGCGGCCCCGTTCCGGAGGACAGCAGCCCACTCCCGTGGAGCACGTGACGGGCGCGCAGTCCCTCATCCGCTCGCTTGAGGAGGTCGGCGCTGACACGGTATTCGGCATCCCCGGTGGCACCATCCTGCCGGCGTACGACCCGATGATGGACTCCAAGCGGGTGCGTCACGTGCTGGTCCGCCACGAGCAGGGCGCAGGTCACGCGGCCACCGGTTACGCGCAGGCCACGGGAAAGGTCGGCGTCTGCATGGCGACCTCGGGGCCGGGCGCCACCAACCTGGTGACACCCATCGCGGACGCCAACATGGACTCGGTGCCGCTGGTGGCGATCACCGGCCAGGTGGTCTCCAAGTCGATCGGCACGGACGCGTTCCAGGAGGCGGACATCGTCGGCATCACCATGCCGATCACCAAGCACAGCTTCCTGGTCACCAAGGCCGACGACATCCCGCGGGTCATCGCGCAGGCGTTCCACATCGCCTCCACCGGCCGCCCGGGCCCGGTCCTGGTCGACATCCCCAAGGACATCCTCCAGGCGAAGACCACGTTCTCCTGGCCGCCCACCATGGATCTGCCCGGCTACCGCCCGGTGACCAAGCCGCACGCCAAGCAGATCCGCGAGGCCGCCAAGCTGATCACCGCCGCCAAGCGCCCGATCCTCTACGTCGGCGGCGGCGTCCTCAAGGCCGGCGCGACCGCCGAGCTGAAGGTCCTCGCCGAGCTGACCGGCGCGCCCGTCACCACCACCCTGATGGCGCTGGGCGCGTTCCCCGACAGCCACCCGCAGCACCTGGGCATGCCCGGCATGCACGGCTCCGTGGCCGCCGTCACCGGTCTGCAGAAGGCCGACCTGATCGTCGCCCTCGGCGCCCGCTTCGACGACCGCGTCACCGGCAAGCTCGACAGCTTCGCGCCGCACGCCAAGATCGTCCACGCTGACATCGACCCGGCGGAGATCGGCAAGAACCGCGTCGCCGACGTTCCGATCGTCGGGGACGCGCGCGAGGTCATCGCCGACCTGGTCCAGGCCGTCCAGAAGGAGCACAGCGAGGGCCAGCAGGGCGACTACACCGCCTGGTGGAAGGACCTCAGCCGCTGGCGCGAGACCTACCCCCTCGGCTACGACCAGCCCTCCGACGGCTCGCTCTCCCCGCAGCAGGTCATCGAGCGCATCGGGCAGCTCGCGCCCGAGAACACGATCTTCGCCGCGGGCGTCGGCCAGCACCAGATGTGGGCCGCGCACTTCATCCAGTACGAGAAGCCCGCAACCTGGCTGAACTCCGGCGGCGCGGGCACGATGGGCTACGCGGTCCCGGCCGCGATGGGCGCCAAGGCCGGCGCGCCGGACCAGGCGGTCTGGGCGATCGACGGCGACGGCTGCTTCCAGATGACCAACCAGGAGCTCACCACCTGCGCTCTGAACAACATCCCGATCAAGGTCGCCATCATCAACAACGGCGCCCTGGGGATGGTCCGGCAGTGGCAGACCCTGTTCTACAACCAGCGCTACTCCAACACCGTGCTGCACTCCGGCCCGAACGACGTCAACCCGGACGCCCGGGGCACCCGCGTCCCCGACTTCGTGAAACTGTCGGAGGCCATGGGCTGCTACGCCATCCGCTGCGAGTCCCCGGACGACCTCGACAAGGTCATCGAGGAGGCGAACTCGATCAACGACCGCCCGGTCGTCGTCGACTTCATCGTCCACGAGGACGCGATGGTGTGGCCGATGGTCGCCGCCGGCACCTCCAACGACGAGATCATGGCCGCCCGGGA
The DNA here is from genome assembly GCF_044453465.1 of Streptomyces sp. NPDC051677. Taxonomy (NCBI): domain Bacteria; kingdom Bacillati; phylum Actinomycetota; class Actinomycetes; order Kitasatosporales; family Streptomycetaceae; genus Streptomyces; species Streptomyces sp. NPDC051677. The sequence continues at coordinate 85,508 of NZ_JBITCT010000026.1, read as the reverse complement.
CGTCCGCCCCGACTTCGGCGACAACGAAGACGACTGAGCGAGAGAGACGTAAAGAAGACATGTCCAAGCACACGCTCTCCGTCCTGGTGGAGAACAAGCCGGGCATCCTGGCCCGGATCGCAGCCCTGTTCTCCCGCCGAGGCTTCAACATCGACTCGCTCGCCGTCGGCGTCACCGAGCACGCCGACATCTCCCGCATCACGATCGTGGTGAGCGTCGACGCCCTGCCGCTGGAGCAGGTCACCAAGCAGCTCAACAAGCTCGTCGAGGTGCTGAAGATCGTCGAACTGGAGCCGGGACAGGCCGTTCACCGTGAACTCGTTCTGGTGAAGGTGCGCGCCGACAACGAGACGCGCTCCCAGATCGTCGAGATCGTCCAGCTGTTCCGCGCCAAGACCGTCGACGTCTCCCCGGAGGCCGTGACCATCGAGGCCACCGGCGGCAGCGACAAGCTCACGGCCATGCTCAAGATGCTGGAACCGTACGGCATCAAGGAGCTGGTCCAGTCCGGCTCGATCGCGATCGGCCGCGGCGCCCGTTCGATCACGGACCGCTCGCTGCGCGCGCTCGACCGCTCGGCGTAAGGATGGTTCCGGGCGGTCCGGACGACCCCGGCCGCCCGCGCACCGCCCGTATGCCGAGACCCCGAAACTTCCCTTCCGCCCGCCGTCATACGGTGGGACGCAACACCTGCACACAAGGAGAGAACCCAAAGTGGCCGAGCTGTTCTACGACGCCGACGCCGACCTGTCCATCATCCAGGGCCGCAAGGTCGCGGTCATCGGATACGGCAGCCAGGGCCACGCCCACGCGCTGTCGCTCCGTGACTCGGGCGTCGACGTCCGGGTCGGTCTGCACGAGGGCTCCAAGTCCAAGGCCAAGGCCGAGGAGCAGGGCCTGCGCGTGGTGACCCCGGCCGAGGCCGCCGCCGAGGCCGACGTCATCATGATCCTCATCCCGGACCCGATCCAGGCCCAGGTCTACGAGGAGTCCATCGCCCCGAACCTGAACGACGGCGACGCGCTGTTCTTCGCGCACGGCTTCAACGTCCGCTTCGGTTTCATCAAGGCCCCGGCCGGCGTCGACGTTGCGCTCGTCGCCCCCAAGGGCCCGGGTCACCTGGTCCGCCGCCAGTACGAGGAGGGCCGCGGCGTCCCCGCGATCGCCGCCGTCGAGCAGGACGCCACCGGCAACGCCTTCGCGCTCGCCCTGTCGTATGCCAAGGGCATCGGCGGCACCCGCGCCGGCGTCATCAAGACGACCTTCACCGAGGAGACCGAGACCGACCTGTTCGGTGAGCAGGCCGTGCTGTGCGGTGGCACCTCGGCGCTGGTCAAGGCGGGCTTCGAGACCCTGGTCGAGGCCGGCTACCAGCCGGAGATCGCCTACTTCGAGTGCCTGCACGAGCTGAAGCTGATCGTGGACCTCATGTACGAGGGCGGCCTGGAGAAGATGCGCTGGTCCGTCTCCGAGACCGCCGAGTGGGGCGACTACATCACCGGCCCGCGCATCATCACCGACGCCACCAAGGCCGAGATGAAGCAGGTCCTCGCCGAGATCCAGGACGGCACGTTCGCCCAGAACTGGATGGACGAGTACCACGGCGGCCTGAAGAAGTACAACGAGTACAAGACCGCGGACTCCGAGCACCTGCTGGAGACCACGGGCAAGCAGCTCCGCAAGCTGATGAGCTGGGTGAACGACGAGGCGTGAGCCTCACGCCCTGGGGGCCGGAGCCTGTTGCTCCGGCCCTCTCGGCCATTCCGTCCCACCACGGACGGGTGATCCTTTCGCGGAGGCGTAAGGCGACCTCCGGTGCAGCACTACACTGCTGCACTACATACGCGTTCAGGCCCACAGCGTCGTGCGTCTTCCACGCGGCCCAGCGACACCGAGGAATTGCGAGCACGCCCCCACGCCGCCCGGCACGCACTCTCGCCGCACCGGCTGAAGACCCAAGTAGCTCCGCTACGTGGGCCTTCGTCCGGCACGCCGATAGCACGCACCGAACGACGCGGGAGCGCACCCGAAATTCCCCGGCGCCGCTCCCCCTCCTCCGCCTGCGGCCGTCGGGACGGCCGTCCGCACGCTTTGGACTTGTGAGGACTCACGTGAGCTCGAAACCTGTCGTACTCATCGCTGAAGAGCTGTCGCCCGCGACCGTGGACGCGCTTGGCCCGGACTTCGAGATCCGGCACTGCAACGGAGCGGACCGAGCCGAACTGCTCCCGGCCATCGCCGACGTCGACGCGATCCTGATCCGCTCGGCCACCAAGGTCGACGCCGAGGCCATCGCCGCCGCGAACAAGCTGAAGGTCGTCGCACGAGCCGGCGTCGGCCTGGACAACGTCGACGTCTCCGCCGCCACCAAGGCCGGCGTGATGGTCGTCAACGCCCCCACCTCGAACATCGTGACCGCCGCCGAGCTGGCCTGCGGTCTGCTGCTCGCCACCGCCCGTCACATCCCGCAGGCCAACGCCGCGCTGAAGAACGGCGAGTGGAAGCGCAGCAAGTACACCGGCGTCGAGCTGGCCGAGAAGACCCTGGGCGTCGTGGGTCTGGGCCGGATCGGTGCGCTGGTCGCCCAGCGCATGTCCGCCTTCGGCATGAAGGTCGTGGCCTACGACCCCTACATCCAGCCCGCCCGGGCCGCCCAGATGGGCGTCAAGGTGCTGTCGCTGGACGAGCTGCTCGAGGTCTCCGACTTCATCACCGTGCACCTGCCGAAGACCCCCGAGACGGTCGGTCTGATCGGTGACGAGGCGCTGCGCAAGGTCAAGCCGAGCGTGCGCATCGTCAACGCGGCGCGTGGCGGGATCGTCGACGAGGAGGCGCTGTACTCGGCGCTGAAGGAGGGCCGGGTCGCCGGCGCCGGTCTCGACGTGTACGCGAAGGAGCCCTGCACGGACTCCCCGCTGTTCGAGTTCGACCAGGTCGTCTCCACCCCGCACCTCGGCGCCTCGACCGACGAGGCGCAGGAGAAGGCCGGTATCGCGGTCGCGCGTTCCGTGCGGCTGGCTCTCGCCGGTGAGCTCGTGCCGGACGCGGTGAACGTCCAGGGCGGTGTCATCGCCGAGGACGTCAAGCCGGGTCTGCCCCTTGCGGAGCGCCTCGGCCGCATCTTCACCGCGCTCGCCGGCGAGGTCGCGGTCCGCCTCGACGTCGAGGTGTACGGCGAGATCACCCAGCACGATGTGAAGGTGCTGGAGCTGTCCGCGCTGAAGGGCGTGTTCGAGGACGTCGTCGACGAGACGGTGTCGTACGTCAACGCCCCGCTGTTCGCGCAGGAGCGCGGCGTCGAGGTGCGGCTGACGACCAGCTCCGAGTCGGCCGACCACCGTAACGTCGTGACCGTGCGCGGCACGCTCTCGGACGGCGAGGAGGTGTCGGTCTCCGGCACGCTGGCCGGTCCGAAGCACCTCCAGAAGATCGTCGCGGTCGGCGAGTACGACGTCGACCTCGCGCTCGCCGACCACATGGTCGTCCTGAAGTACGAGGACCGTCCCGGTGTCGTCGGCACCGTCGGCCGGATCTTCGGCGAGGCGGGGATCAACATCGCCGGGATGCAGGTCGCTCGCGCGGTCGCCGGCGGTGAGGCCCTGGCCGTGCTGACGGTCGACGACACGGTGCCGGTCACGGTGCTGACCGAGGTCGCCGAGGAGATCGGCGCGACGTCTGCTCGTGCGGTGAACCTCGTCTGAGGTCGCCGCACCGTCCGGGGGCTGCCGGGACATGGCTGACCCCAGCTGAAAAGGCGCCGGGGCTGGATCACTCCAGCCCCGGCGCCTTTTGCATGTGCCGTTGCTTTGCTTACTTCACCCGGATGCTTCGCAGGGTCGCCGACGCCGCGATCGCCGCCCCCGTCAGCAGCACCGCTCCCGCGATCGCCGCGCCCTGCATGCCATGGGTGAAGGCTTCCCGCGCTGCCGTCGTCAGGGCGTCTCCCGTGCGCCCCGGGAGTTGGCCGGCGACCGCCAGCGCGCCGCCGAGGGTCTCCCGGGCCGGGGCAGGTGCGGAGGTCGGGATGTCGTGGCGGTAGATCGCCGTGCCGATGGAGCCGAGGACCGCCATGCCCAGGGCGCCGCCGAACTCGGCGCCGGTCTCCAGCAGGGAGGAGGCCGAGCCTGCGCGCTCGACGGGGGCCGCGCCCATCGCCAGGTCCGTCATCTGGGAGATGACCATGACGATCCCGGAGGCCAGGACGCCGCAGGCGGCCAGCACGAGCCACATCGAGTCGGTGCCGGCGAGGGCCAGCAGGGCGTAGCCGGTGGCGCCGATCGCGAAGCCCGCCGTCACGACGTAGGCCCGGTTGACGCCCTTCTGGACCAGGGAGGTGGCCAGCGGGGCGGCCATGCCGATCGGCACCGAGGGCAGCAGCGCCCACAGGGCCGCCTCCAGCGCGCTCTTGTCGAGGACCGACTGCAGGTACTGCGTGGTGAAGAAGGCCGAGCCCATCATCCCGAAGGACGAGACCAGGTTCAGGACGACCGCGGGCGCGAAGCCGGGGCCGCGGAACAGGGCGGGAGAGATCATCGGGTTCGCCGCCGTGCGCTGACGGTGGACGAAGAGGGCCGAGAAGAGCAGGCCGACGGTGATCGAGACGACGTACTCGGCGTGCCAGCCCTCGGAGGGGATCTCCTTGAGGCCGTAGACGACGGGGAGCACCGCGGCCATCGACAGCGGGACGCTCGGCCAGTCGAAGCGGCCGGGGGCCGGGTCGCGCGACTCGGGCAGCAGAACCGGGCCGAGGACCAGCAGCAACGCCATCGCGGGCAGGTTGACCAGGAACACCGAGCCCCACCAGAAGTACTCGACCAGCACCCCGCTCATCACCGAGCCGAGCGCGACGCCGGCCGTCATCACGCCGGACCACAGACCGATCGCCTTCGCACGCTGGCCGGGGTCGGTGAACATCGTGCGGATCAGGGCCATCGTCGAGGGCATCAGGGTCGCGCCGCCGATGCCGAGGAGCGCGCGGGCCGCGATCAGGGTCTCGGGGCTGTTCGCGTAGGCCGCGATGAGGGAGGCGGCGCCGAAGGCGGCCGCGCCGATCAGGAGGAGCTTGCGGCGGCCTATGCGGTCGCCCAGCGAGCCCATCGTCATCAGCAGGCCGGCCAGGACGAAGGCGTAGATGTCGAAGATCCACAGCTGCTGCGTGCCGCTCGGTTCGAGGTCCGCGCTGATCGCCGGGATCGCGAAGTAGAGGACGGAGACGTCCATCGAGACCAGCAGCAACGGGAGCATCAGCACGCCGAGGGCGGTCCATTCGCGACGCCCGGCGCGGGCCGCCGGGGGTGTGGTGGTGCTCGTCGAGTTCGTCATGCCGAGGACTGTACGGACGTCTTAAACGATTGTCTAGAACGAATGTGTAAGTCGCCCGTATAGGACGGTTGTATGGATCCGGGGTAGGGTGGCGGGCATGGGACACCGTGAGGATCTGCTCGAAGGCGCCAAGCGCTGCCTGCTGGAGAAGGGGTTCGTGCGCACGACGGCGCGCGACATCGTGAAGGAGTCGGGGACCAACCTGGCGTCCATCGGCTACCACTACGGCTCGAAGGACGCCCTCCTCACCCAGGCGTTCGTGGAGCTGGTGCAGGAGTGGGGCGAGAAGTTCGACCCGGCCGACCGACGCGACACCGAGGACGGGGGCTCGCTGGAGCGGTTTCGCAGCGTGTGGGCGCGGATGCTGGCGACCATGGACGAGTCCAAACCCGTCTGGGCGGCCAGCCTGGAGATCGCCACACAGGGAGACCGCGCCGGCGAGCTGCGCAAACTGATGGCCGAGGCCCAGGTCGAGGGGCGCTCCGGGCTGGTCGCCCTGTTCACCGGGCAGGACGAGTCCACTCTCGACGAACGCACCGTCCAGACGGTCGGCGGCTTCTACCAGGCGCTGCTCAACGGCCTGATGGTGCAGTGGCTCTTCGATCCGGCGAGCGCGACGACGGCGGACGATCTGACGGAGGGGCTGCGCCGGGTCATCGAGGCGGCCGACGGGAAGTGACCCGGTCGATCCGGCCGTCCCGCATCTCGATCACCCGGTCCGCGAAGTGCCGTACGACGGCCCGGTCGTGGCAGATGAAGAGGTAGCCGAGGCCCAGGTCGTCCTGGAGCTCGGCGAGCAGGTTCAGGACGCCGGCCCGCACGGACGGGTCCAGGGCCGACACCGGCTCGTCCAGGACCAGCAGCCGCGGATCGGAGGCGAGGGCGCGGGCGATGCCCACGCGCTGGCACTGGCCGCCGGAGAGCTCGCCCGGGCGACGGTCGCCATACGACGGGTCCAGGCCCACGCGGTCGAGGAGTTCGGCGACGCGGGCCGGGCCGTCGGCCGTGCTCCAGCGGCCCTGCACCTTCAGCGGCTCGGCCACCGCGTCGCGGATGCGGTGGCGGGGGCTGAGGGAGCCGTACGGATCCTGGAAGACCGGTTGCATGCGGGGGCGCAGCGGGCGCAGCTCCCGTTCTGTGAGGCACGTCAACTCCCGTCCGTCGAAGCGGACTTCGCCCGCGTCCGGGCGGCGCAGCTGGAGGACGGCCAGGGCGGTGGAGGACTTGCCGCAGCCGGACGGGCCGTCGAGGGCGAGGGTCTCACCCGGTTCGAGGGCGAAGGAGACGTGGTCGACGGCGGTCGTCGCGCCGTAACGGACGACCAGGTCACGAACGTCCAGCAGGGGGTGGGTCATGCGAACTCCCTGAGGGGGTCGGTGACTTCGGTGGCACGGTGACAGGCGACGAGCCGTCCCCCGCCCGGGCCCGGGTCCACCTCCCGCGCGACCGGGTCCTCGCGGCGGCAGACCTCCGTCACCAGCGGACAGCGCGGCGCGAACGCACAGCCGGGCGGAAGCACGCCGGCACCGGGCGGAGTACCGGGCAGGGCAGGCAGCCGCCGGCGGGTGCGGCCAGGGCGAGAGCCGCCGGGCTGGAGGCGGGCGAGACGGGGGCCGGCGGAGGGCGGGGCGTCGGGGTGGGGGTCGGCGGGGTGCGGGGTGTCGGGGTGGGGGTCGGCGGGATACGGGGCGTCGGGGTGGGGGTCGGCGGAGTGCGGGGTGTCGGGGTGCGGAGCGTCGGGGTGGGGGTCGGCGGGGTGCGGGTCGGTGCGGCCGGGGCCGTCGGGGCGCCGTGCGTCGGGGTGGGGGTCGGCGGGGTGCGGGTCGGTGCGGCCGGGGCCGTCGGGGCGCCGTGCGGCGGGGTGTGGGGCGTCGGGGTGGGGGAGGGCGACCAGGAGGGCTGCGGTGTAGGGGGCTCGGGGGTGGGTCAGTATCTGTTGGGCGGGGCCGGTCTCCACGGCGCGGCCCGCGTACATCACCAGCACGTGGTGCGCGTGGCGCCGTACCGCGTCCATGTCGTGGGTGACCAGCACGAGCGCCGCACCGGCCGCCTCCCGCTGCTCCGCGAGCAGTTCCAGCACGCGTTCCCGGCGGTCGGCGTCGAGCGCGGTGGTCGGTTCGTCGGCGACCAGGATCTCCGGCTCGTTGACGCAGGCCATCGCGATGACGGCCCGCTGGCGCATGCCGCCGGAGTACTCGTGCGGATACGCGCGGGCCGCGCGGGCCGCGTCGGGGATGCCCACCCGGTCCAGCGCGGCCACCGCGCGGGCCCGGGCCTCCCGCCGGGAGACGCCCTTCACCGACCGTACGGCCGCGGCGAGTTGGTCGCCGACCGGGTGCACGGGGGAGAGCGCCGAGAGGGCGTCCTGCGGGACCAGGGCGATCCGGCGGCCCCGCGCGCCGGACAGGTCCGGGCGGACCGTGCCGGTCGTCGTGGCCCCCCTCGGCAGCATGCCGAGCAGCGCCCGCGCGGTCAGGCTCTTGCCCGCACCCGACTCGCCCACCAGGGCGAACACCTCACGCGCCCGCACGTCGAAGGACACCCCGCGCACCGCCTCCGCCCCGGCGAAGCCGATCCGCAGATCTCGCACGGACAGCAGCACGTCATACGACAACGGGGGTCTCCTTCTTCACCGTGCGCCCCTGTGTGTACGCCGCTCCCGACACCGCGAGCCCCGCCAGCAGGGCGAGGGCGACCGCCGGGGCGAGGGCGGCCCACGGGGCCCGTTCCACGTAGGCGCGGGACTCGTCGAGGAGCAGGCCCCACTCGGGGGCGGGCGGCTGGGCGCCGAGGCCGAGGAAGCCCAGGGAGGCGAGCGCGAGGGCGATGCCGGGCAGCCGGAGCAGCGCGTGGCGGGCGACCGGCGCGGCCACCGACGGGAGCACGTGCCGGGTGAGGATCCACGACGGGGATGCGCCGATGGCCCGTTGGGCGGTGAGGAACGCCGACGCCCGTACCTCCTGCACCAGCGCCGCCGCGTGCGCGGCCAGCGGCGGCCAGGAGATCAGGGCGACCGCGAGGGCCGCGCCGCCGGCGCCGGGCCCGGCCGCCGCCGCGACCAGGATGCCGACGATGACCGGCGGCAGCGCGTTGGCGATGTCCGCCGCGCCCGCCGCGACGCCCGGCAGGAAGCCCAGGGCCAGCGAGAGGACCAGGCTGAGCAGGCAGACCGCCGCCGCCGTGCCGACGGTCGTGGCGGCGCCGTGGCCGAGCCGGGCCAGCACGTCACGGCCGAGTCCGTCGGTGCCGAGCGGATGCGCCCAGGACGGCGGGGCCAGCCGGACGGCGGTGCGCACCGCGTACGGGTCGCGCAGCAGACCCCAGCCGATCGTGGTGAGGAGAACGGAGGCGAGGGTCACGGGAATCGCCGGGTGGGCGCCGACCGGGCGGGCCGGAGGCAGGGTCAGCGAGGCCTCCCGCAGGGCCGGGCCCAGCAGCCGACGGCGGACGAGCGCCGCCAGCGCGCCGGTGACCAGGCCGAGCAGCAGAAGGGCCAGCACCGAGCCCTGGAGCAGCGGCAGGTCCTGCGACTCGGCCGCGCCGAGGGCCGTCCGGCCGATGCCGGGCACGGCGAACACCGTCTCCACCGCGACCGCGCCGCCGGTCAGACCCACGGCCGCCATCCCGAACTGCGGTACGAGCGGCGGGAGTACGCGGCGCAGGGCGGCCGCCGAGACGCGGCCCGGGCTCACTCCCGCGCCCCGCCACAGCTCCACCCACCGTTCGTCCAGCACGGCGGGCAGCGCGTCCGCGACCAGCCGGCCGAGCAGCCCGCCGGCCGGGACGCCGAGGGCGACGGCGGGCAGGATCAGATACTCCGGGCCCGCCCACCCCGAGGTGGGCAGCCACCCCAGCCACACCCCGCACACCAGCAGTCCCACCGTGGCCAGCAGGAACTCCGGTACGGCGGCCAGCATCGCGGCGCCCGCGCCGGCCGAGGCCCGCCCCCGCAGCAGCACGGGAGCGACGAGCGCGACGGCGAGCAGCAGCGCCGCCCCGAGGGCCGCGCCCATCAGGGCGAGGGACACCTGGAGGCCCGACAGCACCGACGGCAGGACGTCGGCGCCGGAGACCCAGGACGCGCCGAGGTCCCCGTGGCCCAGGTCGGCGGCCCAACTCCCCAGCAGGGAAAGGGGACCGGCGTCCAGGCCGAGGTCGCGGCGGATCGCGTCCAGGGCCTCCCGCGTGGGCTCCTGTTCGGCGGAGCGGGCACGCAGGACGGTCAGCGCGGGGTCGCGACCGGACAGCCAGGGCAGCAGGCCGACGGCGGCGACGACCGCGAGGAGCGACCCGGCGCGCGTGAGGGCCGTTGCGGTCGGCCTCACCTGACGTAGGTGGCGGCCGTGACGAGTTCCCGCTCGCGCGGGTCGTGCGCGGCGCCGACGACCCCGGCGGCGTCGCCCTGGACGACCCGCTCGTGCAGCAGGGGCACGGCTGCGTCGGTGGTGAGGACGGCGGCCTCGGCGGCGATGACGGCCCGGCGGCGCGCATCACCGGTGGGCGTCTCGCCGGCCTTCTTCACCGCGGCGTCCACGGCGGGGTCGTCGAGCTGGGCGATGGTGAAGGAGCCGTCGGAGGCGAAGTCGCTGTAGAGGTAGGCGGCCGGGTCGCCGGAGTCCAGGACCGTGGCCCGGGAGAGGATGAAGGCGTCGAAGGCGCCGGCCAGTGCGTCCGCCTCGATGTTGGCGTACTCGCGCACCTCCAGCTTCACCGTGAACCCGGCTTTCTGCAGCTGCTGTTGGAGAGTCGCGGCGACCTCGGGCAGCTCGGCGCGGTCGGTGAACGTGCCGATGGTGACGGCCTTGCCGGTCGGGTCGCCCGCCTCGGCCCGGGTCACCGGCTTGCGCAGCTGGGCCGCCCACGGCAGCGCGGGCCCGAGCAGCCCCTCGGCGAGGTCGGCGCGGCCCTCGTACACGCCCTTCACGATCGACTCGGCGTCGACGGCCTCCCGGGCGGCGGCCCGCAGCGAGGCGTCCTTGAAGACGCCCTTCCCGGTGTTGAGGTAGAGGGTGTTGGTGCGGGGCATCGGCACCTCGGTGACGAGGTCCTCGTCGAGCAGCGCGGCCTGCGAGACGGGGACCGCCTCGACGATGTCGGCCTCGCCGCTGCGCAGGGCGGCGGCGCGGGCGGTGCCGTCGGGCACGAACCGTACGTCGATGCCGGGCGCCTTGGCCTTTGCGCCCCAGTAGGCGTCGTAGCGGTCGAGGGAGGCGGCGGAGGCGCCGTTCACCTCGGTCAGCTCGAAGGGGCCGGTGCCTGCGCCGACCGGGTCGACCGTCTTCCCGGTGTACGCCTTCGCCGCGAGGATCGACAGCTGCGGCGAGCTGAGCCGCTGCGGGAGAAGGGGGTCCTCGTCGGCGGTGGTCACGGTGACCGTGTCGGCGTCGGCGGCCCGCACGGTGAGCGCGACGCCGTCCAGGATGCGCGGCTTGGGGGAGGCGCCGGCGGCCTCGGCCAGCGATCTGACGACGGCGTCGGCGTCGAGCCTCGTGCCGTCGTGGAAGGTGACGCCGTCGCGTATGTCGAAGGTCCAGGTGCGGCCCGACTGCTGCCACTCGGTGGCGAGCGAGGCCTTCGGATCACCGTCCGCGTCCAGCTCGACGAGGGTCTCGGCGGTCGACCAGCGCGAGAGCTTGAAGGCGTCGTCGGAGAGCGGGGACAGGCCCGAACGCGGGGGCTGCATCATCGCGAGGCGGATGCGGCGGCCGTCACCGCCGCCCTCGGCGGAGGCCCCCGAGAAACAGCCGGTGAGCAGGGCGGAGGCTGCGGCCAGGGCGGTGACGGGGAGCAGACGGGCGGGCAGGCGCACGGAACCTCCGGGTAAAGGGGCGGTCAAGAGCGAGTGCGCCGACGTTAGCATGATGACAATCGTTTTCAGTAGCTGGTGTGGTGGAGATCGCGCAGGGCCGGGACCGGCGCGCCCGATGACGGCCGCCGTCGCGGCGCCCTGCTGAACGCCGGCCAACCTCACGTTCAGCCGCGGCGCCGCCGCTCGACCGCTCCTCCGGCGCCAAGGCTCCGCCTCAACTGGTGTTGGGCTTCGGTGAATTGACGGAGCGTCGGATCGCCGACGGGATCGCGGCCGGGGCAGGCCCCCTCGGAGCGCCGACGACGTGACGGACGGCGGCCGCGGCATCCGGCGCGACGTGCGTGGGGCCGTACGCCGTCTCGGTCCAGGGTCGGTCGCCCGACACCCACACGCTCCGCGCGCCGACGCCCGCCGCGCCCAGGACGTCGGCGTGCGGCGAGTCGCCGATCATCCAGGCGCCGTCGAGGGGCGCGGCGACGGTGTCCGCCGCGATGCGGAAGATCTCCGGCGCCGGCTTCTCGTGACCCACCGTCTCGGAGACCACCCAGCCGTGCACGAGTGTGTCCAGTCCCGTGCGCCGGATCTTCGTCTCCTGCTGGGCCTCGCGGCCGTTGGTGACGACGACGCAGGTCCAGCCGGCCGCGACGGCCTCGCCGAGGGCGCGGCGGACATCCTCGGTGAGCGTGACGCGCTCGGCGGCGCCGTGGTCGAGGAAGGCCTGGACGGCGGTCTCGGGACAGGACGACCCGTACCGTTGTGCCATCGCGCGGGCCACCTCCCGCCGTGGCGTGCAGCCGCTCGCGTCGAGGGCCGTCAGCCAGGCCAGGTCGCCGGCGGGCAACCCGTGCTCGGCCAGCACGGCGGCCGCCGCCTCGCGGAACGCGGCGTCACGGTCGACGAGGGTGTTGTCGAGATCGATCATCAGCAGGGCCATGGCTACAACCGTGCCCCCTTCAACGCCATGTGCAGCAGCAGCCGGTCCTCGCCGTCGTCCAGGTCCAGGCCCGTGAGCTGTTCGACGCGGGAGAGGCGGTAGTACAGCGTCTGGCGGTGGATGCCCAACTCCGCTGCCGTGCGGCCCGCTTGGCCCGCGCAGTCGAGGTACACCTCGGCCGTGCGGGCGAGTTCGTGGTGGGCGGGGGACAACAGGGCCGCCGCGGCCGGGTCCTGGACGGTGTGCGGGGGCAGTGCGGTCAGCAGGCGGTACGGGCCGATGGACGCCCACCGCGCCACGGGGCCGAGGCGGGGCTCCGCCAGCGCCGCCCGCGCCGACGCCGACGCCTCCTCCCAGGCCGCGCCGAGCTCCGCCAGACCGACGCGCCCGGCCGCGACCCCCGCCGCGGCTTCTCCCGCCGCCACCTCCCTTGCCCGCTCCAGCAGCCGGGCCGCCGCCGACGTCGCCGGGGTGAGGGTGTCCGCCGCGCGCAACCGGACCAGCAGAGCCAGCGACTGGGACGCCCCACCCCACGGCACCGTGCACAGCGCCGTCGCCGCCGGCAGCGTCCGCGGCGAGGGGGCGTCGTCCGGGTCGGCGGACGGCCAGGGGGTCACGCACACCATCGTGTGCGGGCCGTCCGCGCGGGCGCCGAGCGCGGTGCGCAGCTCCGCCACCGCCGCGTCCCGCGGCCAGCCGGGCTGCGCGGTCAGCACCGCCCGCAGCTCCCGGGTGAGGTCGGCGCCGTGCTGGGCCTCGTCGGCGAGCAGGGCCCCGATCCGGCCGGTCACCTCCATCGCCGCCGCCAGCTGGGCGTCCGACGGCCCGGGATCGTCGTCGAGCAGCCAGACGTAACCGAGGACGACCCCCCGATGGCGTACCGGGAGGCAGACGCGCCCCCGGTGCACGCCGGCCTCCGGGGTCGGCGGGATCCGGACCGGACCGCCGGCCCGGGTGATGCCGAAGCCCTCGAACCACGAGCGGACGGCGGCCGTGGAGCGGCGGGTCAGGATCGAGCGGGTGCGCACCGGGTCCAGCGCGGACGCGTCGAGCTCGCTCTCGCTGTCGTACACGCCGAAGGCGATCAGCTCGAAGTCCCGGTTCTCCAGGGTCGCGGGGGCGCCGAGCAGCTCCGAGATCTCGTCGACCAGTTCCTGGTAGTCACCTTTGTTGTCGGCCGTCACGTGGGCATTCTCCCTCAGCCTCGCCGATCCTTCATACATCTGTCTGAGATCTGCGGCACGGATGCGTGACAGCTGTCGATGGCCCACGATCGGAGGGATCCTTAGGTTTCACGGTGGTTCTATCTGCTGGTCTGTGGAGGTGCCCCGTGCTGGGTCCCGTGATTCTCGCCGCGTCGCGCAGCGACCGCATACGACGCCTGATCTCGGCGGCCCCGGTGACGAAGCAGGTCGTCGACCGCTTCATCCCCGGCGAGCGGGTCGACGACATCGTGCCGATCATCGAGGAGCTCACCGCGAAGGGCCTGGAGCTGACGATGGACGTCGTCGGCGAGGACATCACCACCCCCGAACAGGCCGCCGCGGCCAGGGACGCGTACCTGGAGCTGATCGACCGGCTCAGGGAGCTGGAGCTCGGCGAGCGGGTCGAGATGTCCGTCAAGCTGTCCATGTTCGGCCAGGCGCTGGCCGGCGGCCACGAGCTGGCCCTCGCCAACGTCCGCCCGGTCGTCGAGGCCGCCGCCGCCATCGGCACCACCGTCACCCTCGACGCCGAGGACCACACCACCCTCGACTCGATGTTCGCCATCCACGAGGAGCTGCGGCAGGACTTCCCGCAGACCGGCTGCGTCATCCAGGCCTACCTCTTCCGCACCGAGGCCGACGCCCGCCGGCTCGCCGCGGGCGGCAGCCGGGTACGGCTCGTGAAGGGCGCGTACAAGGAGCCCGCCGAGGTCGCTCACCAGCAGAAGCAGGAGATCGACAAGGCGTACGTCCGGGTCCTGAGGACTCTGATGGAGGGCGACGGGTACCCGATGATCGGCTCCCACGACCCGCGCCTCATCTCCATCGCGCAGGAGCTCGCCCGCAAGGCCGGGCGCAAGCTCGACGAGTACGAGTTCCAGATGCTGTACGGGATCAGGAGCGACGAGCACCTGCGGCTGGCCGCCGAGGGTCACCGCATGCGCGTCTACACCGCCTACGGCACCGACTGGTACGGCTACTTCATGCGGCGCCTGGCGGAGAAGCCGGCGAACCTGCGGTTCTTCGTCCGCTCGATGGTCAGCAAGGGCTGAGCCCCATCCCCGCTCGCAAACCGCTCGCAACACCGCTCAGTTAAGGAGTTACGGAACATATGGACGCTGTGACCCAGGTCCCCACCCCCGTCAACGAGCCGGTGCACGGCTACGCCCCCGGCTCGCCCGAGCGCGCCCGGCTGGAGGCCAAGCTCAAGGAGCTGGCCGACAACCCGATCGACCTGCCCTGCACCATCGGCGGCGAGCAGCGGATGGGCGGCGGCGACCGCTTCGACGTCGTGCAGCCGCACAACCACAAGGCCCGCCTCGGCACCTACGCCAACGCCACCCAGCAGGACGCGCAGGACGCCATCGACGCGGCCCTCGCCGCCGCGCCCGCCTGGCGCGCCATGTCCTTCGACGACCGCGCCGCGATCATCCTGCGCGCCGCCGAACTGCTCGCCGGCCCCTGGCGCGAGACCCTCGCCGCCTCCACCATGCTCGGCCAGTCGAAGACCGCCCAGCAGGCGGAGATCGACTGTCCCTGCGAACTGGTCGACTTCTGGCGCTTCAACGTCGCCTACGCCCGCCAGATCCTGGCCGAGCAGCCCCCGGCCAACTCCCCGGGCGTCTGGAACCGCCTGGACCACCGACCGCTCGAAGGCTTCGTCTACGCGATCACGCCGTTCAACTTCAGCGCCATCGCGGGCAACCTGCCCACCGCGCCCGCGCTGATGGGCAACGTGGTGGTCTGGAAGCCGTCCCCGACGCAGACCCACGCCGCCGTGCTGCTCATGCGGCTGCTGGAGGAGGCCGGTCTCCCCAAGGGCGTCATCAACCTGGTCACCGGCGACGGCATCGAGGTGTCCAAGGTGGCCCTCGAACACCGTGACCTCGCCGGCATCCACTTCACCGGCTCGACGAAGACCTTCCAGTACCTGTGGAAGACGGTCGGCGCCAACATCGAGAAGTACCGCTCCTACCCGCGGCTGGTCGGCGAGACCGGCGGCAAGGACTTCGTCGTCGCCCACCCGAGCGCCGACCGGGCCGTCCTCAAGACCGCCCTCACCCGGGGCGCGTTCGAGTACCAGGGCCAGAAGTGCAGCGCGACCTCCCGCGCCTACGTCCCGGCGTCGATCTGGAACTCCGGCTTCAAGGAGGAGTTCGCGGCCGAGGTCGACCACCTGACCATGGGCGACGTCACCGACCTGTCGCACTTCATCGGCGCGGTCATCGACGAGCGCTCGTTCGCCAAGAACAAGGCGGCCATCGACCGCGCGCAGGCGGACCCGACCTGCACGATCGTCGCGGGCGGCACCTACGACGACTCGGTCGGCTACTTCGTCCGCCCGACCGTCGTCGAGTGCTCCGACCCGGAGAACGAGGTCTTCACGACCGAGTACTTCGGCCCGTTCCTCGCCGTGCACGTCTACGAGGACGACCAGTACGACGCCATGCTGACCCAGATGGAGTCGGTGTCCGACTACGCGCTGACCGGCTCGGTCGTCGCGGGCGACCGCGCGGCCGCCGCGTACACGATGGAGAAGCTGCGCTACGCGGCCGGCAACTTCTACATCAACGACAAGTCGACCGGCGCCGTCGTCGGCCAGCAGCCCTTCGGCGGCGGCCGTTCCTCCGGCACCAACGACAAGGCGGGCGCCCCGCAGAACCTGATGCGCTGGACGCTGACCCGGGCCATCAAGGAGACGCTGGTCGCGCCGACCGACTACACGTACCCGCACATGGGCTGACCTTCGACCACGCGAACGGGCCGGGTCCGTCACGGACCCGGCCCGTTCGCGTGCACCGCGCGCCCCTGGTGCTCCGTCGGGGCGGAGGACTTCCTCACCCGGGAAGCTCGGTCCGCTCCCACCACTCGTACACGGGCAGCCTGCCCTCCGGCGTGTTCGCGTGCCGTGACGTCGCCTTGAAGTGCTCGTATCCGCCGAGGAACTCGATCTTCACGTCGGATCCAGGGGGCGGGAGGGGGACGATCCGCTCGGGCAGATCGTCCGGACCGCCCTCGAGTAGTGCCTTGGCCGTGTCGCTCATGACCTCACCGTTCCCGTTGCCGGAACGCGATGTCGCGCCCACGCCCAGGATCAGCCGTTCGGGCGCTGGGCCGGGAGGGGTGGGCGTCCGCGAAACCGCAGCTCAGCGGGGTGTGACCGCATACGCCGTCTCAGATAGTAGGAAGTCCGACTAATTGTAGAGACAGGCGCGTGCTCCTCCCTTAGCTTTGTAGGAGCCGAACGTCTCGCTCGACCAAGCGAATGGCGGTCGTGAGCCGGGCCCCGCGCAGGCAACCCCTGCGGCCCGCTCCCCGTCCCCGGGGGCACCCCCCGCCCATTAGGCAGAGGGGGAGTCTCGAACCCCCCTTCCGTGCTCCCTGGATTTCGAAGGAGTCGATTTCCCATGGCCGAGACGACCGTCCGCCGCCGAGTCCGTCACGTCTCCCGTACGAGCGAGTCCGACCGCAAGAACGCCGCCGCCGCCCTCCAGCGCGCCCTCGACCGCCGCGACAACGGCGGCGAGACCGGCCACTGAGCCCAGCCGCCGCACGTCCGGGAGCCGCACCCGAACGGGGTGCGGCGCGGACCCCGAACGGGACTTCGGGCCCCGCGCCGCACCTCGTCCCCTCCGGTTCGCACCCGGTCCGCGCCATGTCCGTATGGCGGACGGTCCGTGTCATCCCATGGGACGAGGAGTAGGGTTCCCGCATGTCTCGCAGCCTCAATCTCGCAGTGATTCCCGGTGACGGCATCGGCCAGGAGGTCGTGGCCGAAGGTCTCAAGGTCCTCTCCGCCGTCCTCCCGCAGGATGTGAAGCTGGAGACCAAGGAGTACGACTTCGGCGCCAGGCGCTACCACGCCACCGGTGAGACCCTCACCGACGCCGACGCCGAGGCGCTTCGGCAGCACGACGCGATCCTGCTCGGCGCGATCGGCGACCCGAGCGTCCCCTCCGGTGTCCTGGAGCGGGGTTTCCTGCTGAAGCTGCGTTTCCTCTTCGACCACCACGTCAACCTGCGTCCGTCGAAGCTCCTCCCGGGCGTCGCCACACCGCTGGCGGGCCAGCCCGAGATCGACTTCATCGTGGTCCGCGAGGGCACCGAGGGCCCGTACACCGGCAACGGCGGCACGATCCGCAAGGGCACCCCGCACGAGGTCGCCACCGAGGTCTCCGTGAACACGGCCTTCGGCGTCGAGCGCGTCGTCCGGGACGCCTTCGCCCGCGCCCAGGCCCGCCCCCGCAAGAAGCTCACCCTCGTCCACAAGAACAACGTGCTGGCCTTCGCCGGTCACCTGTGGACGAACGTCTTCAACAAGGTGGCCGAGGAGTTCCCCGAGGTCACCACCGACTACATCCACGTCGACGCGGCGACGATCTACCTCGTCACCGACCCCGGCCGCTTCGACGTGATCGTCACCGACAACCTCTTCGGCGACATCATCACCGACCTCGCCGCGGCCGTCTCCGGCGGCATCGGCGTCGCCGCGAGCGGGAACATCAACCCCTCCGGCGAGTTCCCGTCCATGTTCGAGCCCGTGCACGGTTCGGCCCCGGACATCGCCGGCCAGGGCAAGGCCGACCCCACCGCCACGGTCCTGTCCGTCGCCCTGCTCCTGCGCCACCTCGGCTACGAGGCCGAGGCGGTCCGCATCGAGGACGCCGTCGCGATCGACCTGGAGGAGCGCGGCGCGCTGCCCGTGCGCAGCACCTCCGAGATCGGTGACGCGCTCTCCGTACGAGTAGCCGGCTGACCCGCGCTGCACGAAACGTTTCGAAGCCGCCGGGTTCGCATCAGCACCCGGCGGCTTCCGCATGTCCCCGCCGGGTGCCACCATCAACCCCGGGTCCGCATTCACGCCGTTTTGGCCCTCGTCCGCCGCTTGCGATAATCGAACGCGGAGCCGCGGTATGAGGGAATGCTCGGACGTCCTCACACCGGCCACTGGCCGTACGGACGTGAGCGCGGCCCGTCACTACACAACCGGTGAAGGACAACCACTCATGACGACGCCCACGATCGAGCTCAAGCCCTCTGCCAGCCCGCTGTCCGCCGCCGAGCGGCAGGCGATCCTGGCGAACCCCGGGTTCGGCCGCCACTTCACCGACCACATGGTGACGATCAAGTGGACGGAGGGCCGCGGCTGGCACGACGGTCAGCTCGTTCCGTACGCGCCGATCCCCCTCGACCCGGCCACCATGGTCCTGCACTACGCGCAGGAGATCTTCGAGGGTCTGAAGGCGTACCGCCGCCCCGACGGCTCCGTCGCCACCTTCCGCCCCGACCAGAACGCCAAGCGCTTCCAGCGCTCCGCGCGCCGTCTCGCCATGCCCGAGCTGCCGGTCGAGACGTTCGTCGAGGCCTGTGACGCCCTCGTCGGCCAGGACAAGGACTGGGTGCCCGCACACGGCGGCGAGGAGTCCCTCTACCTGCGCCCCTTCATGATCGCGACCGAGGTCGGCCTGGGCGTGAAGCCCGCCAACGAGTACCTCTTCATCGTCATCGCCTCCCCGGCCGGCGCCTACTTCCCGGGCGGCGTCAAGCCCGTCTCCATCTGGGTCTCCGAGGACCACGTCCGCGCCGTCCCCGGCGGCATGGGCGACGCCAAGACGGGCGGCAACTACGCCGCCTCCCTGCTCGCCCAGGCCGAGGCCGCCGCGCAGGGCTGCGCCCAGGTCTGCTACCTCGACGCGGTCGAGCGCAAGTGGGTCGAGGAACTCGGCGGCATGAACCTGTACTTCGTCTACGAGAACAAGATCATCACCCCGTCCCTCACCGGCTCCATCCTGGAGGGCGTCACCCGCGACAGCCTTCTCAGCGTCGCCCGCGACCTCGGCTACGAGGCCGAGGAGGGCCGCGTCTCCGTCGACCAGTGGCAGCGCGACTCCGAGAACGGCACGCTGAAGGAGGTCTTCGCCTGCGGCACCGCCGCCGTGATCACCCCGGTCGGCACGGTCAAGCGCACCAGCGGCGAGTGGCAGCAGTCGGGCGGCGAGCCCGGCGAGGTCACCCTCAAGCTCCGCCAGGCCCTCCTGGACATCCAGCGCGGCACGGCCGACGACAAGCACGGCTGGATGCACGAACTGGGCTAGGGCCCGGCCTCGTCGAGGGCAACTCCGTCCAGGGCCACCCCGTTCGGGGTGGCCCTTCGGCGTCTCCGGGTCCCGGGCGCGCCGAGCCCGAGGCGGTCGTACGGCCGGCGTCGTACGACTGCCCCACGGCTTCGGCGCCCTCGGCCACGTCGACTCGGTCGCCGCCGGCCCGGCCCGGGGCCGTCGCCGCTCACCACCAGCAGGACCCCGCGCACCTCGCCCACGAGGTGGCCAGGGCCGAGCTGTTGCTGCTGCGCCCTGGAGTGAAGCGAGGGCCGCCTCGGCGCCGAGCGCGCCCGGCTGCTGACCCGCGCCGCCCCCACCCGCGAGCGCCTCGACGCCTACGCCGACCTGCACGTCCCCGACGGCCGCGCTCTGCCCTCGGGCACGTCCGGGAGTTCCCGGGCGATGGCCTCCGGGCTGGCGTCTGACGGCACGGCCGCCGTCAGACGCCGGCGCGCCCGAGTGCGCACTGCTCGCATCCTGAGACACCCGGTGAGCACGGGGGCGGTCTGTGCCAGACTGCCCCCGTGCTCTCGTTCGCCATGATTATTGGCAGCAGGCGCGCCGGTCCGCAGTGACCGCTCCGTACGACCAGGTACGAGCGGCCATCGTCGTCCTCGACCCGCGCGCAGACCTCTCGCACCCGCGAGGGGTTTTTCGCTTTTCTGGCCCACCCACAGCCGGAGGCGAGAGCGCGAGGGACCATGGGGGGATGGTGGAGCCGGTCATTCCGGTAACGACCGAGATCCAACACAGGAGCCTTCAGACCATGACCGCAACCAGCGAACTCGACGATTCGTTCCACGTCTTCGACACCACCCTGCGCGACGGCGCGCAGCGTGAGGGCATCAACCTCACCGTCGCCGACAAGCTGGCCATCGCCCGGCACCTGGACGACTTCGGCGTGGGCTTCATCGAGGGCGGCTGGCCCGGCGCCAACCCGCGCGACACCGAGTTCTTCGCCCGCGCCCAGCAGGAGATCGACTTCCGGCACGCCCAGCTGGTCGCCTTCGGCTCGACCCGCCGGGCGGGCGCGAAGGCCGCGGAGGACCCGCAGGTCAAGGCCCTGCTGGAGTCGGGCGCGCCGGTGATCACCCTGGTCGCGAAGTCCCACGACCGGCACGTCGAGCTGGCCCTGCGCACCACGCTGGACGAGAACCTGGCGATGGTGAGCGACACGGTCTCCTTCCTGAAGGCCCAGGGCCGCCGGGTCTTCATCGACTGCGAGCACTTCTTCGACGGCTACCGCGCGAACCCCGAGTACGCGAAGGCCGTCGTCCGGGCGGCGGCCGAGGCCGGCGCCGACGTGGTCATCCTGTGCGACACCAACGGCGGGATGCTCCCCGCGCAGGTCCAGGCGGTCGTCTCCACGGTCCTCGCCGACACCGGCGCCCGCCTCGGCATCCACGCCCAGGACGACACCGGCTGCGCGGTCGCCAACACCCTCGCCGCGGTGGACGCGGGCGCGACGCACGTCCAGTGCACGGCGAACGGCTACGGCGAGCGGGTCGGCAACGCCAACCTGTTCCCGGTGGTCGCGGCCCTGGAGCTGAAGTACGGCAAGAAGGTCCTGCCCGACGGCAAGCTCCGTGAGATGACCCGCATCTCGCACGCGATCGCCGAGGTCGTCAACCTCACGCCGTCCACGCACCAGCCGTACGTGGGAGTCTCCGCCTTCGCCCACAAGGCGGGTCTGCACGCCTCAGCCATCAAGGTGGACCCCGACCTCTACCAGCACATCGACCCCGAGCAGGTCGGCAACACCATGCGGATGCTGGTGTCGGACATGGCCGGCCGCGCGTCCATCGAGCTCAAGGGCAAGGAGCTCGGCGTCGACCTGGGCGGCGACCGCGAACTCGTCGGCCGGGTCGTGGAGCGGGTCAAGGAGCGCGAGCTCCAGGGCTACACCTACGAGGCCGCCGACGCCTCCTTCGAGCTGCTGCTGCGGGGCGAGGTCGAGGGCAGCCCGCTGAAGTACTTCGAGGTCGAGTCCTGGCGGGCCATCGTCGAGGACCGCCCCGACGGCACCCACGCCAACGAGGCCACGGTCAAGCTGTGGGCCAAGGGCGAGCGCATCGTCGCCACGGCGGAGGGCAACGGCCCGGTCAACGCCCTGGACCGCGCGCTGCGGGTGGCCCTGGAGAAGATCTACCCCCAGCTGGCCAAGCTCGACCTGGTCGACTACAAGGTCCGCATCCTGGAGGGCGTCCACGGCACCCAGTCCACCACCCGCGTCCTGATCTCCACGACGGACGGCGCGGGGGAGTGGTCCACGGTGGGCGTCGCGGAGAACGTCATCGCGGCCTCGTGGCAGGCCCTGGAGGACGCGTACACGTACGGGCTGCTGCGGGCGGGAGTCGACCCGGCGGAGTAGGTTCCGACTCCGCCGCATGTCCGGTTTTGTGAGGCTTCGGGTAGCTTCGAGGTATGAAGGTCGCGACCTCGACCCGCGCTCCCCGAGGCCTCACCGGACCGCTGTCGGCCCTGGCGCTCGCCGTCCTCGCGGTCCTGGCCGTCCTCATGTCGGCGGGCGCCCCGCGCGCCACCGCGGCCACCACCGATCCGACGAGCGTCTCGGCCATCGCCGCTTCCCTCCGCGAGAGCCCGGTCTACGTCGACCCGGAGGCGAGCGGCGAGCTGTCCCGGGCGGACGCGGACGCGCTCCGGCAGCGGATCGAGGCCGCCGACAAACCCCTGTTCATCGCCGTCCTGCCCGCCGACCAGCCCACGGAGAACCTGTTCACGGACCTGCGCACCGCCACCGGAGTCACCGGCCTCTACGCGATCCGCCTCGGCGACCGCTTCGACGCCCGCGCCGACTCCTCGGTGCTGCCCCGCACGGCCGTCCAGAACCTGGTCGCCGGGGTCCGCGGCGAGACCGACGCCAGCAGCCAGCTGACCGACTTCACCGACCGGGCCCTCGCCGACATGGGCGGCTCGGCCCCCGCGAGCTGGAGCTCCTCGGGCGGCGGCGACGGCATCTCGTCCACCGCGCTGATCACCGCGGGCGCGGTCCTGGTGGCCGGCGGGGCCGGGGCGTACGCCCTCGTGCGGCGCACCCGCCGCCGGCGCGCGGAGGAGCGGCGGGCCGCCCTCGACCGGCTGCGGGTCGTCGTGGACGAGGACATCACGGCCTTCGGCGAGGAACTCGACCGCCTGGACTTCCACCCGGCCGAGGCGGGCGCCGACGACGCCATGCGCGCCGACTACGAACGGGCCCTGGACGCCTACGAGGAGGCCAAGTCGCTGATCGCGGCGGCGACGCGACCGGAGGACGTCCGCGCCGTCACCCAGGCCCTGGAGGACGGCCGTTTCTCCCTCGCCCAGCTCGCCGCCCGCCGTGAGAGAAGGCCGCTGCCCGAGCGCCGTCCGCCCTGCTTCTTCGATCCGCGTCACGGCCCCTCGGCCACCGACGCCACCTGGACGCCGCCCGGCGGGACCACTCGCGAGGTCCCGGTCTGCGCGGCCGACGCGACCCGTCTCGCCGACGGCCGCGACCCCGTGATCCGCGAGGTCGACAGCGACTACGGCCGCCGCCCCTACTGGGAGGCGGGCCCGGCCTACGGCCCCTGGGCGGGCGGCTACTTCGGCGGCGGCATCCTGCCCGGCCTCCTCGTCGGCACGATGCTCGGCTCCCTGATGGCGACCCCGTCCTACGCCGCCGACTACGGCACGGGTTACGGCGACTTCGGCGGCTACCAGGGCGGCGACGTCTCCGGCGCCGACTTCGACCCCGGCGACTTCGGCGGAGGCTTCGGCGACGGCGGGGGAGGGGACTTCGGCGGCGGGGGCGGCGGCGACTTCGGCGGCGGGTTCTGAGCCACCTGAGGGCTGAGGCACGTGCACGTGCACGGGCACTGCCACGGGCACGGGCACGGGCCCGGCGCGGGGCGGCGCCGGGCCCGTGGACCTCGTACGAGGTGGCTTGCGGGGGTGGCCTACGCGGCCGGGGTGTGCGTCAGAGCGAGGCCGCCGCGGAGGCGATGGCCGAGGCGAAGGTGGACACCTCGGAGTAGACGCCGGGGGCGTTGGGCTGGGCGCAGCCGTCGCCCCAGCTGACTATGCCGACCTGGATCCAGGCGCCGGCGTTGTCCCTGCGGAACATCGGGCCGCCGGAGTCGCCCTGGCAGGTGTCGACCCCGCCCGCGGCGAAGCCGGCGCAGATCTCGTCGCCCGCGACGAGGCCGCTGTAGAGACCGCCGTACGCCTTGCAGGTCGCGTCGCTGATGAACGGCACCGTGGCCTTGAGCAGGTAGCGCTGCTGGGCGCCGCCCTCGCGGGCCGCACCCCAGCCGGCGACGGTGAAGTCGCCGGTGTTGTACTGCGTGGTGGTGGCGATCTTGAGGGTGGGCACCGTGGTGATGGGCGAGGCGAGCTTGATGAGCGCCCAGTCCTTGCCGTTGCCGTTGTAGCCGGGGGCCCGGTACACGTACGTGGACTTGACCTGGACCCGGCCGCTGGTGGACTGCAGGTCCACGACGCCGGCGGTGGCGGTGATGCTGGTGTTGGCGCCGGTCCCGCTGACGCAGTGCGCGGCGGTGAGCACGATCTGCTGGGTGTAGAGCGCGCCGCCACAGCCCATGGAGAGCCGGACCATGAACGGGAACTCGCCCTGCGCGGCGCGGGTTCCGCCGACGACGGGCGCGGGGGCGGCCTGCGCGGCCGAGACGGGCTGGAGGCTGGCGATCGCGAGGGCGGCGGCGCCGACGGCGGCGAATCTCTTGAGGGCCGTGAGGAGCTTCTTCAAGGTGCTGCCTTCCGTGGGGGGTTGGCTTTGGCGAGAACATGTCAACATAGGCGGCAAAGAAATGCCCATGCGCTGGCATGGTCAGGTCAAGTCTGTTGCTGGATTATGGGAACGCCCCCAGCCCTGACACAAGGGGGCTGATTCAGCCACCTGCCGCGTCAGACCTCGGAACGCGTGACGGGAGCGAGCGAGGCGAGCGCGTCGAGGGGCTCACCGCTCAGCCGGCACACCCTCCACTCGTCGAGGAACTCCACCCCGAGCGACTTGTAGAAGCCGATCGTCGGCTCGTTCCAGGCCAGCACCCACCACTCGAACCGCTCGTAGCCCTTCTCCCGGCAGAGCGCGGCGAGAGAGGCGAGCAGCGCCTTGCCGTACCCACCGCCACGGGCCTGCGGCCGCACGAACAGATCCTCCAGATGCATGCCACGCGTGCCGGTCCAGGTCGAGAACCGCGGAAACCACAACGCGAACCCGACGACCTGCCCGTTCTCGTCATCCTCGGCGATCAGCACGAACGCGGCGGGATGCTCCCCGAACAGTGCCTCACACAACTGCTCCTCGCCGGCCCGAGCCTGCTCCAAGGCCTTCTCGTACTCGGCGAGCTCGCGAATCATCGCGCGTATCTCGGGCACATCACGCGGGGTGGCGGCGCGGATCACGCGACGGACCCGAGCCGGGTGAGGAAGTCGCTCCAGGCGTCGGCGGCGACGGTGAGTATGGGACCGTCGGGCGTCTTGGAGTCGCGGACGTGAACGGCGGAGGCATGCGAGGCGACTTCGACGCAGTCGCCGCCCTGGCTGCCGCTGTAACTGGACTTGAACCACTGAAGTGTGGCGCTCATCGGTCTCCTAGCAATCCGTGCAAGAGTCGCACGCTCTCGTCAGGCGAGAGTGCCTGTGACCGCAGCATTCCATACTGCATGTGATACTCGCTGACTTCGTTCGGGTCATCGACGAGGAAGCTGGCGCGCTGCACCTCCAGGTAGACGAGTCGCTCGTACTCCGGTGTCTCCAACAGCACCATGGGACCGTCGAGGCAGGCGTGCGGCGTCCGGTTGTCAGGCATGATCTGGAAGCTCATGTGGACGGGTTCGGTGTACTCCAGGATCTGCCGGATCTGGGCCCGCATCACCTCCGGACTTCCGACCTGCCGCCGCAGGATGCTCTCCTCCATGACGAAGTGCCCGACGGGCGGCCGGTCCCGTTGCCAGATCAACTGCCGTTCCATGCGGGCGTTGACCCATTGCTCCGCCGTCTCGCTGCCAATCGCCGGATACCTGTACCCGAAGACTTCGCGACAGTAGTCCCGGGTCTGAAGGAGCCCCGGAACCACCTGACTCTGATACGACAGGATGCCCACCGCCTCCTGCTCATGCTCCACCAAACCTTGCGCGAACTGCACCACCCGCTCACGAATGGGCAGTTTGGCCACCAACACCCCCAACACCCCACCCGTGCCCAGCAGTTCGTCGAACTGTTCGGCCCGATCGGGCTGGAGCGCGAGCCGCCCCTGCTCGATGGACCCCACCAGGTCGACGGAGATCGTCGCCATCTCGGCGAGCTGTTCCTGTGTGAGGCGGGCCTGTTTGCGACAGTGCGCCAACAGCGCCCCGACCGCCACCCACGAACCGACCTTCTTGCCGGGCTTCTTCGCCGTCTGCATGCGGATCCCTTTCCCCCGTGAACACCCCGAGCCGTCGCAGCGAAGCCGTAGGAAAGCAAACTACGGCTTCACTCACTGCACCACCTTAGTGACCCACAGTGACAATCGCCTCGTGAACGTCGAATCCCGCTTCTACCTCCGCGATCGCAGAAACGTCCGCCTGGCCCGCGAGTTCACCCACGAGACCCTCACCACCTGGTCCTGGACCGACCGCACCGACGACGTCCAGCTCTGCGTGAGCGAACTCGCCACGAACGCCGTCCTCCACGGAGTCCCGCCCGGCCGGGGCTTCGCCCTCCACCTCTGCCTGCACCCGACGGACGGCGTCCTCCGAGTCGAGATCCACGACAGCGGCCCGGGCGAGATCCGAGCGCCGGACCACGCGCCCCCAGACGCGGAACACGGCCGAGGCCTCCTCCTCGTCACCGCGCTCGCGGACAAGTGGGGGGTGGGGGAGCGGGCTCCGGGCAAGTTCGTGTGGTGCGAGTTCTACGGATGTTCAGCGGCATGCCGGGCCCCGGCGCCTTTGGCCCCGGCGCCGACGTGGTCGTAGGCTTGCGCGGCTGCTGCGAAGGCCTGCCTGGGACCTCGCCGGGACCCTACCGTTGCCGGGCCAGCCGTAGGGCCTGCTTCGCTTCCTTCTCCGCGCCGGCGTATGCGAAGCCTGCGGCGGCGGCTCTCAGGACGTCTTCGGCCTCGGCGTGCCGGCCCAGGACGCGCAGGGCCTGGCCCATGCAAAGGGCAGCTGTCGCCGCCTCGTGCGGGTGGTCGAAGGCGGTGTGCAGGCGGAGGGAGCGCAGGTACTCGTCGGCGGCCCGGTCGGGGCGGCCGGCCGCCAACGAGAGGCGGCCCAGGAAGGATCGGACGGACGCCTCGCCTGCCTTGTCGCCCAGGTCGAGAGCGATGGCGAGCGCTTTGCGGGTGGCGGCGAGCGAGTCGTCGTACCGTCCCAGCGCGTGGAGAGTGACGCCGTAGTTGATGAGCGCGACTCCCTTGGAGCGCCGGTCACCGAGCGCTTCGAACAGGCGCAGGCTGCCCTTGTGGGCCCGGAGGGCCTCGGCGTGCCTGCCCAGAGCGCGCAGGACGATCCCGAGGTTCGTCCACGCGCCGCCTTCGGCCCGCTGGTTCCGCGTCTCGGCGCAGAGCTCTGTCGCGCGGCGCAGGAGGGGGACTGCCTCCTCGCCCCGGCCGACCGTGGTCAGGCACATGCCCAGCGACTGGCACGCGGCGGCCACGTCCGCGGTGTCGCCCAGGCGCTGCGCGGTGCGGTGCACGGCAGTCGCCACCTCCAGCCAGTCGTGGTGGGCTCGGCGCAGGTTCAGGTACATGTTGAGATTGACCCCCAGCGCCATGGCCGTCCTGGCCCGCTCCGGGGTTTCCGTGTCCATCCACCGGGCCAGGCCGAGGAGCGTCTGGCGTTGCACGTCGAGCCAGTTCAGCGCGCGCAGGTAGTCGCCGTCGAAGGAGTCCAAGGAGTCGGGGACCTCGGGGTGGGAGCCGGGCCAGAGGCAGTTGTTGGCGGACCGCACGCCGATCTCGGTGATGTCGAGGAGGTTTGCCCGGGCCGTCTCCGCCTCCTGGGCGGTCTCCGGGTCCGCGTCCGACACGCTGCGGACGTACACCTGGACCAGGTCGTGCATCCGCCACAGCTCGCCGCTGGGGTCCGCGGTCAGCAGGGACGCGGCGACCAGGTCGTCCAGCACGGGCAGCAGCTCCTCCAGCGCCACGTTCGCGAGGACGACCGCGGAGTCCACCCACACCTCGGGAGCGGGCGCCTGCCCCAGCGCCCTCAGCACCCGGGCGACCTCCGGCTCCAGCCGGCCGTACATGACGTCGAAGACCGGCCGCAGCGCCAGCTCCCGCACTCCCTTGAAATGCAGCGCCCGCACCCGGTCGGCGGCGGTGCGCAGCTCGGCGGTCAGCGTGCTCACCGGGCGCGGTCGACGGCGTCGTAGCAGTGCGGCGGCGATCAGCAGGGCGAGGGGCAAGTGGCCGCACAGGGCCGCCAGTTCACGGACGGCGTCGGGTTGTTCGGTGGCGCGCCGGTCCTCGGGGTCGTGTTCTCGCAGGGAGCGGTCCACGAGCAGACAGGCGTCGTCGGTCTCCAGCACGCCGATCGTGAACTGCCGTACGGAGAGGGAGTCCTGGACGTCCCGGGAGGTCACCAGCACGCGGTGCCCGTCGCCTTCCCCGGGCAGCAGGGGGGCGACCTGAGCCGGGTCGGAGACGTTGTCGAGAACGATCAACATCGGTTCGCGGCGGGCGAGTTCGGCACGGTAGCGGCCGTAGAGGTCCTCGTCGCCCGGCCCGTCCTCGCCGAGCACCCGCAGCAGCGACAGCACGGCGTGCTCGGGGGTCGCCGGGACCTCGTCGTACCCGCGCAGGTCCACGAAGAGCGCCCCGCCGGAAAACCAGCCTCGCGCGCGTGCCGTGTACGCCACGTGCAGGGCGAGGGCGGTCTTGCCCACACCGCCCAGACCGGCGACGGCGGCGACCCCGACACCGACAGGGACCCCGACCCCGGCTGCTCTGCCGGGTCCGGCGGCCGGATCGAGGACGTTCAGCAGCCGTTCGGCCTCGGTGTCCCGGCCCGTGAACACGGCCGGTGCGCCCGGCAGATTGGACACGGCGCCCGAAGGCGGGGGAGCGGCCCCCGATCCGGCCCCCGATCCGGCCCCCGGCCCGGCTCCCACCCCGATCCCCAACCCGGTGACGGACCCCACGATCAGATTCCCCCGGAACTCGATGTGATCGCCGCCCACCGGCCCCGCCCCCCCTCCTTCGTCGCCGCCGAACCGAGCGCGCACCGCTCCCGGGACAGGAACGAACCGCCCCATCCGGCCCCTACGACCGTCGTATGCCTTCCCCCGCGCGCCCACCCTCGACGCCTGACCGCTGGAAGCCGCGGGCGTCGGACCGGTCCACGTGAACCGCCGTCAGTCCACGTGGACCGCGGTCGGTCCGGCGAGCCCCCGTCAGTCCTGGACCGCCGCCTTCGCGAAGCCGAGCAGCTCGCCGAAGTCGATCCCGCCGGGGTCGCCGTGTGCGTTCTCGGGCACGTGCATGTGCCCGCACACGCCCTTGAACGCGTTCCACTGCGCCCCGCTCATCCGCTGCCCGCCCCCGTTGCCCGCGGACTTCGGGTACGCGGGCCACAGCGGCGGCCCGTGCAGCGGCACCTTGTGGTGGATGTGCATCCACGCCAGGTACTGGGCGACCCCGCGCAGCGCCCACTCCGGGGCCTTCGGCCAGTAGATGTGCGTCCGGTCGCCGGCGTTCAGCCGGGCGTGGACGTCGGGGTCGCAGGTGCCGACGAGTTCCGCCTGGCAGACGTTCAGCGTGTTCGTCTCGACGCCGCCGCGCGGGTTGGCCAGCGCGCGTGAGGAGACGTCGATGTCGAAGTGCTGGTACCACTTCAGCCGCTTGGCGGCGAAGTCCGGCACCGCTGTCAGGTTGGGCGCGACGGCGCCGCCCTGGTAGTCGGGCAGCGAACTGCCCTCCGTGGTGTGCAGGACGACGACGTTGACCTCCATGCGGTCACCGCCGAAGTGGTCCTGGTACCAGTGGTCGCGGTTCGCGCCCGGGTAGTGCTGGGGTCCGGTCATGGTGCTCATGCCTCGTGACTGTGACACAGAGCACAGCGAAGGGCCGGGAGCTACTCGCTTCCGGCCCCTATCCGCCGATTTCTTACGAAATTCGACGACTGTCTTACGCGTTCTTGATCGCCGAGATGTCGAAGTTCAGCTTGATCTTGTCGGAGACCAGGACGCCGCCCGTCTCCAGCGCCGCGTTCCAGGTCAGGCCCCACTCCGAGCGCAGGATCTCCGCCTTGCCCTCGAAGCCGACGCGCTCGTTGCCGAACGGGTCCTTGGCGGCGCCGTTGAACTCCAGGTCGATGCTGAGCGGCTTGGTCACGCCGAGGATGCTCAGGTCGCCGGTGATGCGGTAGTCGTCGCCGCCGAGCGCCTCGGCGGAGGTGGAGCGGAACGTCATCGTCGGGAACTCGTCGGTCTTGAAGAAGTCCGAGCTCTTCAGGTGGCCGTCACGGTCGGCGGAGCCGGTCTCGATGCTGTCCATCTTGACGTCGATGGAGGCGGTGGACTTGGCCGGATCGGCGCCGTCCAGGTGCAGCGTGCCGGTGAATTCGTCGAACTTGCCCTTGACGTTCGTGACCATCGCGTGGCGTGCGACGAAGCCGAGCGTCGAGTGCGCCGGGTCGATCGTGTAGTCACCGGTCAGGGCGGCGAGGTCGGGGTTCACCGCACCGGCGGCGCTCTCGTCGGTGCTCTTGTTGCCGAAGATGCCCATGACGTGCTCCTTGGAGTGACGAGGAAGATCGATGATGTTGAATCTTCAACGAGGTCAACACGACCGACCGTAGACCTATTCCGTTCAAGGCTCAACATCATCGGCAATGTGTTTCCCTCATTGCTCCATGCGATGATCGCGAACGGCCGTCCGGCCCTGCCGTTCACCCGGAGGAGGGCACGCGCCCCTGTCGAATGTGAGCCGGGTCTCAGGCCCCGCTTTGTTCGACCTCGACAAGCCCCAGGCCCCCTGAGCAGTCGGAACGCCTGCACGCCGGCCTGGTTCTGTTCAGTGCTACCAGGAAAACGCGCCGGAGACTGTACGGAGTCGACGTCTCTCTTTTCTTGGTGGGCTTCGTAAGGTCGCTACATGACCGTTTTGGAAGAGACGACGGGTGAGCCGACCGCGGAACCCTCGGAGCCCACGGACGCGCGCGGGCGCGTGGCCGAGCTGCACGAGATCCGCGCCCAGGCGCTGGCCGGCCCGAGCGAGAAGGCGACCCAGGCGCAGCACGCCAAGGGCAAGCTGACCGCCCGGGAGCGGATCGAGCTGCTTGTGGACCCCGGGTCCTTCCAGGAGGTCGAGCAGCTGCGCCGGCACCGGGCGACCGGGTTCGGCCTGGAGGCCAAGAAGCCGTTCACCGACGGTGTCATCACCGGCTGGGGCACGGTGGAGGGCCGTACGGTCTTCGTCTACGCCCATGACTTCCGCATCTTCGGCGGCGCGCTGGGCGAGGCCCACGCCACGAAGATCCACAAGATCATGGACATGGCCATCGCGGCCGGCGCCCCGCTGGTCTCGCTCAACGACGGCGCCGGCGCCCGTATCCAGGAGGGCGTCTCCGCGCTCGCCGGTTACGGCGGCATCTTCCAGCGCAACACCAAGGCCTCCGGCGTCATCCCGCAGATCAGCGTGATGCTCGGTCCCTGTGCGGGCGGCGCGGCCTACAGCCCCGCCCTCACCGACTTCGTCTTCATGGTCCGCGAGACCTCGCAGATGTTCATCACCGGCCCGGACGTCGTCAAGGCGGTCACCGGCGAGGAGATCACCCAGAACGGCCTCGGCGGCGCCGACGTGCACGCCGAGACCTCCGGCGTCTGCCACTTCGCGTACGACGACGAGGAGACCTGCATCGCGGAGGTCCGCTACCTCCTCTCGCTGCTCCCGCAGAACAACCGCGAGAACCCCCCGCGCGCCGAGTCCGGCGACCCGGCCGACCGCCGAAGCGACGTCCTGCTCGACCTGGTCCCGGCGGACGGCAACCGCCCGTACGACATGACCAAGGTCATCGAGGAGATCGTCGACGACGGCGAGTACGTCGAGGTGCACGAGCGCTGGGCCCGCAACATCATCTGCGCCCTGGCCCGGCTGGACGGCCAGGTCGTCGGCATCGTGGCCAACCAGCCGCAGTCCCTCGCCGGCGTCCTGGACATCGAGGCGTCGGAAAAAGCTGCACGCTTTGTCCAGATGTGTGACGCTTTCAATGTCCCGATCGTCACGCTCCTGGACGTCCCCGGGTTCCTCCCGGGCGTCGACCAGGAACACGGCGGAATCATCCGGCACGGCGCGAAGCTGCTCTACGCCTACTGCAACGCGACCGTGCCGAGGATCTCGCTGATCCTGCGCAAGGCCTACGGAGGTGCCTACATCGTCATGGACAGCCAGTCCATCGGTGCGGACCTCACCTACGCCTGGCCGACGAACGAGATCGCCGTGATGGGCGCCGAAGGCGCCGCCAACGTCATCTTCCGGCGTCAGATCGCCGAGGCCGAGGACCCCGAGGCCATGCGGGCCCGCATGGTCAAGGAGTACAAGTCCGAGCTGATGCACCCGTACTACGCGGCGGAGCGCGGCCTGGTCGACGACGTCATCGACCCCTCCGAGACCCGCGAGGTCCTCATCCGGTCCCTCGCCATGCTGCAGTCCAAGCACGCCGATCTGCCCTCGCGCAAGCACGGCAACCCCCCGCAGTAACCCTGCGGATCCTTCGCGGTACCCCTGCGGAAACCTCTCTCCCGGAGACTGACACCCATGAACACTCCCGACATCCGCGTCGAGAAGGGCCACGCCGAGCCCGAGGAAGTCGCCGCCATCACGGCGATCCTCCTGGCCCGCGCCGCCGCCCGCTCCTCCGAGACCCCCGAGGCGCACCACCGCCGTCCCAAGGCCGGCTGGCGCCGCCTGGAGCGCGAGGGCGGCTTCCGAGCCCCCCACAGCTGGCACTGAGCCCGCGGCAAGAAGCACGAAGAAGGGCCCCTCTCCAAGAGAGGGGCCCTTCTGCATGCCCAAGGGGCGCGGACGCTACCGCAGGCGAGCCATCAGCGCATGCTCCACGAGAGTGATCAGCGCGGACTTCGCGTCGGCGCGATGCCGTGCGTCGGTCGTGATGATCGGCGTGTCCGGCCCGATCTGCAGAGCCTCCCGCACCTCGTCCGGGTTGTACGGCTGGTTCCCGTCGAACCCGTTCAGGGCGATCACGAACGGCAGACCCGAGTTCTCGAAGTAGTCGACCGCGGGGAAGCAGTCGGCGAGACGACGGGTGTCCACGAGCACGATCGCGCCGATCGCGCCGCGCACCAGGTCGTCCCACATGAACCAGAAGCGGTCCTGGCCGGGGGTGCCGAACAGGTACAGGATCAGGTCCTGGTCCAGGGTGATGCGGCCGAAGTCCATGGCGACCGTCGTGGTCGTCTTGTCCCCGGTGTGGGTGAGGTCGTCGATGCCCGCCGACGCGGACGTCATGACGGCCTCGGTGCGCAGCGGATTGATCTCCGAAACAGCCCCGACGAACGTGGTCTTGCCCACGCCGAAGCCGCCCGCCACCACGATCTTCGCGGAAGTGGTGGAGCGGGAGGGACCCCCGCTAGAGCTTGCGAAGTCCACTGAGCACCCTTTCGAGCAGTGTCACGTCTGGCTGGCCGCCGGCGTTCTCGTCGCCGCCGGGCTGATGGATGGCGACCAGTCCCGCCTCCGCCAAGTCGGCGACGAGGATCCTGGCCACGCCGAGGGGGATGGTCAGCAGCGCCGAGATCTCGGCGACCGACTTGATCTCTCGGCAGAGGTTGCAGATCCGCTGATGCTCGGGCAGTTGGCCCTGCATCTGGTGCGGCTGCGCAGTGGTGTGCACCAGCGCCTCGATGGCGAGCTGGTAACGCGGGCGGGTCCGGCCACCGGTCATGGCGTACGGACGCACCAGCGGGTTGTTCGACGCCCCGGCGGGGGCCGCCTCGGGGGTGCGGCGATGCGGCTGCACGGGCTGGATGCGCGGCGCCGGCGGCTGGTCGTACGGAGACGGCCCGGGACCCTGCGGACCCTGGGGCGAGTACGGCCTCTGCTGGCTGGGCGCGGAGGGGAAGTTGTAACGGTTCGCGTTCTGGGAACCGTCGCCCTGGCCCTGGGCAGGGCCGTACGACCAGTTACCCGAATTCGAACCGCCTGGGGGTGTTGCCACTTTCTCTCCTCCTCCGAATGTGCCTGGCGCCCATCACGTGGAAGCCGCGTCCCGAAACCCTACGGCCTCGGGACGCCAAAACGCACCGTCCGTCTGTCAGTTGAGCAGGCTCCCTTGGAGCTCCGCACGAAGGTCGGGCGTCAGGACCGAACCCGCACGGTCCACCAGAAGGGCCATCTCGTACCCAATGAGACCGATGTCCGCCTCGGGGTGAGCGAGAACCGCGAGCGAGGAACCGTCGGATACGGACATGATGAAGAGGAATCCCCGCTCCATCTCCACAACCGTCTGATTCACGCTGCCCCCCTCGAAGATCCGGGAGGCGCCTGCCGTCAGGGACGTCAGACCGGAGGCGACGGCCGCGAGCTGGTCGGCACGGTCGCGGGGGAAGCCTTCGGACATCGCCAGAAGGAGTCCGTCGGCGGAGACCACCACCGTGTGGGACACCCCCGGGGTGTTGTCCACGAAGTTGGTGATCAACCAGTTCAGGTTCTGTGCCGCCTGGCTCATCGGGCTCACACTAACGCTCCTGGTTGTAGGTGCTGTCAGAACCGAAGCCCTGACCGTTCGTTTCACTGCTTCCTGCGTTGCGTCCCCGCTGGACGCCCCGACGCAGGTTGCTCAACCTGCCTCGGACGTCCTCCGGGGCGCGGGAGACCTGAGGGCCTCCCTGAGGGGTGCTCTCGGCCGCGCCCTCGACCAGATTGGCCTTGGGCACCCGCCGCGGCAGGCCGGAGGAGGTGACCCCACCCGCCTTGGGCTTCTTCAGAGCGGAGGCCTGCTGCCACCGCTCGTCGTTCGCCGTACGCCAGATGTCGCCGCCGCCGCTGCTCTGAGAAGAGGTGGCCGACGCTTCCTGCTTCGCGGGGCCCGAGCCGTTCGCACCGCTTGCGGCGGAGCCGCGGCGGGGGAGACCGGCGTCGGTCAGTGCGTGGGAGGCGGAGGGGGTCGGTCCCGGACGGTCGAAGCCTACGCGGTTCTGCTCACCCGCGTCAGCGACCGGAGCGGATTCCGCTTCCGGAGCGTACTGGTCCGGGTAGCCGTTCTGGTAACCGCTCGTGTGGCCGTTCTGCTGGGGCTGCTGAGGCCAGTCGTCCTGGTAGGACTGCTGCTCCTCGTAGGGCTGGAAGTCCTTGGAGGCGGTGGCGGGGGACGCCGGCCGCTCCTCCTGGACGGGCTCCGCATAGGCGGGGTCCGGGTAACCGCCGTTCGACGAGAAGGCGTCGTTCTGCGGCAGGCCGCCGTTCGTGGAGTACGAGTCGGCCTGCGGCACACCGCCGTTCGGCGCGAAGTACTGATCGTCGTACGCCGGGCGCTGCTGCTCCTCGTACGCCGTCTGCTGGTCGAACGCCGCGGGCTGCTCGGCGTAGCCGGTCGCGCTGCCGTCGTAGCCGTTGCGGGCGCCGTTCTGCGCGGGGTCGTAGCCGTTCTGGCCCGCGTCGAAGGCCTGCTGCTGACGGGGCGCGTCGAAGCCCTCGCCGAACGCGGGCGTCTCGCCGGACTGCTGCGGCTGCTGCGCGGCCGGCTGACCGGGCTGACCCGGGCCCGGCGGGGTCTCCAGCGCCGCACGGCGTTCCTCGCGCATCAGCGAGCGGCCCACCGGGTCCAGGTCGCGGATGTCGTCCGGGACCTCGTACTGGCTGTCGTCGAAGCCGAGTTCGGCGGCGGTGCGCATCGGCAGGCCGGTGTTGAAGTCCTCGCCGCCGGGGCGGAAGTCCTGCTCCGGGATGATCTGCGAGACGGTGAACTCGTCGCGGTCGGGCTGGTGCTCGCCGCCACCGCCACCGTGCGTGATCGCGTCGGGCAGCATGACCAGCGAGGTCGTGCCGGCCTGCTCGCCCGAGGGGCGCAGCTGGACGCGGATGCCGTGCCGGTCGGACAGCCGGCCGACCACGAACAGGCCCATGCGCTGCGAGATCGCGGCGTCCACCGTCGGCGGGTTGGCCAGCTTGTGGTTGATGTCCGCGAAGTCCTCGGCGGTGAGGCCGATGCCCTTGTCGTGGATCTCGATCATCACGCGGCCGTCGGGGAGACGGGTCGCGGTGACCCGGACCTTGGTCTGCGGGGAGGAGAACGTCGTGGCGTTCTCCAGCAGCTCGGCGAGCAGGTGCACGAGGTCGGTCACGGCGCGGCCGTGGATCTCGGCCTCCGGGACGCCCGAGAGTTCGATGCGCTCGTACTGCTCCACCTCGGAGGAGGCGGCGCGCAGCACGTCGACCAGCGGGACCGGCTGGTCCCAGCGGCGGCCGGGCT
Organism: Streptomyces sp. NPDC051677; assembly: GCF_044453465.1. NCBI lineage: Bacteria > Bacillati > Actinomycetota > Actinomycetes > Kitasatosporales > Streptomycetaceae > Streptomyces > Streptomyces sp. NPDC051677. Next base: position 49,719 of record NZ_JBITCT010000026.1, on the reverse strand, counting down.
CCTCGCCGGCCAGGACCAGGAGGTTCTCGCCGTTGCGGCGCATACGGGTCGCGAGGTGGTCCAGGCGGAAGAGGTTCTCCAGCTGGTCCGGGTCGGCCTCGTTGTTCTCCAGGTCGGTGATCAGGGTCAGCTGGCCCTCGATCAGCGACTGGTTGCGGCGCGAGAGGTTGGTGAAGATCGCGTTGATGTTGCCCCGCAGCAGGGCCTGCTCGGCGGCGAGCCGGACGGCCTCGCGGTGCACCTGGTCGAAGGCGCGGGCGACCTCGCCGATCTCGTCCGTGGTGGTGATCGGGATGGCCTGCACGCGGGTGTCGACGCGTCCGGGGTCGGTGCGCGAGAGCTGGTCGACCAGCATCGGAAGGCGCTGCTCGGCGATGCCGAAGGCGGCGTTGCGCAGCTGGCGCATCGCACGGCTCATCTGGCGGGCCACGGCGCCGGCGAGGATGAACGCCAGGAGCAGGGCGACGACGACTGCGGCGCCGGTGATGATCGCGGAGGTCTTGGCGTCAGCGGCGATGTCCGAGGCCTCGGTCACGGCCTTGTCGGCCATGTCCGACTCGATCTGCCGGTAGGCGTCGTACTTCAGCGTGGTGACCGCCCACCAGTTCTCCTTGCTGATGCCCTTCTCGGCGAGCCCGGCGCGCTCGGCGCCCGAGGTCGTCTCCATGGTGGAGATGGCGCCGACCATCGTGGTCGGGTCGGACGGCGGCGGAACGTAGTCCGGGTCCTTCTGCTTCGCGGCGGCGGCCTGTGCGGCGCCGTCGCTCTTGATCTTCGCCGTGGCCTCGTCCAGCCTCTTCGCGTCGGCCGCGGTGCCGCCGCCGATGTACTCCTCGATGGCGATGCCCTCGAGGTAGGCGTAAGAGGAGAGGGAGACCTTCTGCTTGGCGAAGTCGGTGTCCTGCGGGCCCGGCTTGATCAGCAGGTGCATGCCGATCGAGCGCTCCAGGGACAGCGCGGCCTTGGTCAGCGAGATGGCGTAGACGGTACGGCCGTAGGAGGTGATGTTTCCGGTGCCCAGACCGAGCTCGTTGGAGAACTCCATCAGGGGGTGCGCGACCTGGGTGTAACCCTCCTCGGTCTGCACGCCGGTGAGCTTGGAGGAGTAGGCGGCCGCGCGCAGCGTCGTCAGCTTGGTCTCCGCGGTGCGGAACAACTGGAGTCGGCGCTCCAGGCCGGCCTTGGCCGGCATGTTCTTCGCGGCTTCGTCGAAGGCGTCGGCCGCGGTGTTCGTGGCCTGGCGGGCGGCGGTGACCGTCGCGTCGTTCTGCTTGCCCGCGAGGAGGGGGGCGGCCGAGATGTCGCGTTCCTTGTAGAGGGCGTCGCCGTAGCTCAGGGCGGCCCGCACCAGACGCGCGGTGTTCTCCGCGTCCTCGGCCTCCTGCCAGGTGTCGATCGAGCTCTTCACCTGGAAGCCGCCCATGACCAGGCCGACCACCACGGGTATGAGCAGAATCGCGTTCAGCCGGGTCGGCACCCGCCAGTTGCGCGGGGAGAGACGGCCGCCGCTCTTGGCGGGCGCGGCCGTCGGCTCCGAGCCGGGCGCAGGGGCGGTCGCCGCTCCGCGCGGCGGCGGGGTGAAGTTGCCCCGGGCCGTCGGCTCGGGACTTTTCTTGCTTCGCCTCACTCGACCAACAACCTCTCGGCGGTCGGCACCTTCGTCGTGCCGCAGTGTCTCAGAGCCCGGTCAGCCATCGACCATGAGTACGTCATTGACTATTGGGCAGTTCAGGCATTCCAGCACGACGACCAGTGCTCCTCCAAACATGGGAAAGAGTTGGTTCGACGTGATGTAAACCCCAGATAAAACGGTCAAAAAGAACGAGCCCCACCATAAGGCGGGGCCTTCGTGAGCGCAGTGAGACCGAGTGACCGCGACGCGTGGCGGTACCACCCGATTCCACTGCCGAAACGTTATGAACATCGGAGCCGACCGTGTCAAAGGCCACAGCCGGCTCCGAAGCGTCTACGACAACTGCCGTACGGCACCGGGTACTTGAAAGTTACCGCAGTCGTGCCATGAGCGCGTGCTCCACCAGCGTGATCAGCGCACTCTTGGCATCCGAGCGGTGCCGGGCGTCCGTCGTGATGATCGGGGTGTCCGGTCCGATCTGCAGCGCCTCGCGCACCTCTTCGGGCTGGTAGGGCTGCTGGCCGTCGAAGCCGTTGAGGGCGACGACGAACGGCAGACCCGAGTTCTCGAAGTAGTCGACCGCGGGGAAGCAGTCGGCCAGCCGCCGCGTGTCCACCAGCACCACCGCGCCGATGGCGCCGCGCACCAGGTCGTCCCACATGAACCAGAACCGGTCCTGACCGGGGGTGCCGAACAGGTAGAGGATCAGGTCCTGGTCGAGCGTGATACGGCCGAAGTCCATGGCCACCGTGGTGGTGGTCTTGTCCCCGGTGTGGGTGAGGTCGTCGATGCCCGCGCTCGCGGACGTCATGACGGCCTCCGTGCGCAGCGGGTTGATCTCGGAGACGGCGCCCACGAACGTGGTCTTGCCCACGCCGAAGCCGCCCGCCACCACGATCTTCGCGGAGGTGGTGGCCCGCCCTCCGTCAGAGCTTGCGAAGTCCACTGAGCACCCTTTCGAGCAGCGTCACGTCCGGAGCGCCGCCGTTGTTCTCGTCGCCGCCCGGCTGGTGGATGGCCACCAGTCCGGCCTCGGCGAGGTCCGCGACCAGGATCCGCGCCACCCCCAGCGGCATGGCCAGGAGAGCCGAGACCTCCGCGACCGACTTCACCTCACGGCACAGATGGCAGATGCGCTGGTGCTCCGGGAGCAGTCCCATGAGCGCTGCCGGGTCGGCCGTGGTGCTGATCAGGGCCTCGATGGCGAGCTGATAGCGCGGCCGGGTCCGGCCACCGGTCATCGCGTACGGACGCACCAGCGGCTGGTCGCCCTCATCCCCGTACGGCTCCGCGTACGGGTCATGATGGGCGGTGGGCGGGGTCATGGATCCTCCGGGCGGGACAGCATTCTCGGTCAGTCGTGCCGTCCGTCAAGGCCGGTGGGGGGATTGTGTCGGCCGGACGGTGATTTCGTGAGGCGGGTGGTACTCGGGCGGGTCAGTGGAGCAGACTGCCCTGGAGCTCGGCGCGCAGGTCGGGCGTGAGTACCGCGCCCGCCCGGTCGACAAGGAGCGCCATCTCGTAGCCCACGAGGCCGATGTCGCATTCGGGGTGTGCGAGGACGGCGAGGGACGAGCCGTCCGAGACGGACATGAGGAAGAGGAAACCTCGCTCCATCTCGACGACGGTCTGCGCCACGCTGCCGCCCTCGAAGATCCGGGAGGCTCCCGCCGTCAGCGAGGTCAGTCCCGACGCGACGGCCGCCAGCTGGTCGGCACGGTCGCGCGGAAAGCCCTCGGACATCGCGAGCAGGAGCCCGTCGGCGGACACCACGACGGTGTGGGACACCCCGGGGGTGTTGTCCACGAAGTTGGTGATCAACCAGTTCAGGTTCTGTGCCGCCTGGCTCATCTGACTCAACTAACGCTCCTGCTGGTGAGTGGGGCTGGGGAAACTGCCGGTCTGAGGGCCGTTGCCGGCCTGTCGACCCTGTGCGATGCCCCGACGGAGATTGGTCAGCCGGCCGCGTACGTCGTCAGGCGCACGCGAGACCTGCGGACCGGTTTGGTGCTGTTGCTGCTGAGCCGTGCCCGGGACGAGGTTCGCCCGGGGCACCCGGCGCGGCAGACCGGAAGTGGTGACGCCGCCCGCGGCCGGCTGCCTGACGCGCTCGGCCTGCCGGACGAGCTCGTCGTTCGGCGAGGTGCGCCAGGAGGCACTGGCGGCTGCGGGACGCTGGGGGGCAGCCGGAGCCTGCGGCTGCTGGTGCTGCTGGGGGGCCCGCTCCGGCTCCGGCGCGGAACCGCCCGCCTGCTGACCGTGGAACCAGTTGGTCTCCAACGTGTCGTACAGCGGCGTACGACCGTCCCCCGGACCGGCCGGCGGCAGAGCCCAGCCGTCACTCGACCCTCGCCCGTCATCGGGCCGCTGCGCGGCGCCCCTGCTCTCGGGCTCCGGACGCCCGGCCGGACGCGGCGGGACCGCCGGCTGCTGCGGAGCGCCGTAGCCGTTGGGCTGCGCGACGGGGAACTGGCCCGTGGACGAGGAGTCCTGGCGGCCGGGCAGCGAGTGCTGACCGGTCGAGGAACCGTCGTAGCCGGGCATGGCGAACTGGCCGGTGGAGCCGTTGTCGTACGCCTGCGGAGCGAACTGGTTCGGAGCCCCCGCCGCGTTCTGCCCGCTCGGCGCGCCGAAGACGTCGGACCGGGTGAAGCCGTTGGTGTCCTGCTGGCCCTGACCCGGACCCTGGCCGCCTGCGCCGGGGCGCTCGAACTGGCCGGTGTCCTGACGGCCGTTGGCACTCGGCCGCTGGAACTGGCCGGTGTCCTGACGTCCGTTGAAGCCCGACTGGCCGTTGCCCACCGCCGGGAACTGGCCGGTGCTCTGCAGCCCGTTCGCCGCCGGACCCGGGCGCTCGTCCGGTCGCGGGATCGCCGGTATCTCGGCGGTGGCTCCGGGGCCCTGGCGGTCGTCGATGCGGGGCATCCGCGACGTCTGGGCGACGTCCGGCTCCTCGTGGCCGCGCGGGGCGTCCAGCGGGGTGCGCGGCACCGGCGGCTGGGCGTTCTCGTCGCCCCAGCTCGGCACGCGCGGCTGCGGGTTGCCGCCGGGCAGCTCGGCGCGCGGACCGCCGCGCGGCGGCAGCTGCGGCTGACGGCCGCGGCCGTTCTGCTCGGCCTTGTTGCCCCGCGGCTGCGGCGGACGTCCGCCGCCGAACATGTCGGTGCCCTGTGCGCCCGTGCCGGCCGCCTGCAGACCCTGCGGCGCGCCCGGCGCCTGGCCGCCGAAGCCCGCGCCGGCCGGAGCCGGTCGGCCCTGCTGGGGGGAGGCCGGAGACTGCTGCGGACCGCGCGGCGGCTGACCGCCGGGACGGCCACCGCCGTCACGTCCGGGCAGCGCGGCCCGGGGACCCTGACCTGCGCCGAGCAGACCGCCCCCGCCGGGACCGGCGCCGAGGGCGCCGCCCTGCGGACCGCCCTGGCGACGCGCGGCGGCGACGCCGGCCGCGGCCTGCGCGGCGGCGGGACCGCCCGCGGTGCCGCCCTGACCGGGCTTGGGCTGAGGCTTCTTGCCGCCCTGCGCGACGTCCACCGGCAGCATGACCAGCGCGGTCGTGCCACCGGAGTCGGACGGACGCAGCTGGATGCGGATGCCGTGGCGCTGGGACAGCCGGCCGACCACGAACAGACCCATGCGGCGGGAGACCGACACGTCCACGGTGGGCGGCGAGGCGAGCCGCTCGTTGATCGCGGCGAGGTCCTCGGGGGAGAGGCCGATGCCGGTGTCGTGGATCTCGATCAGGACGCGGCCGTCGGGCAGCGCGTGACCGGTGACCTTGACCTTGGTCTGCGGCGAGGAGAACGACGTGGCGTTCTCCAGCAGCTCGGCGAGAAGGTGCACGAGGTCGTTGACGACCCGGCCGGCCACTTCGGTGGTCGGCACGGAGGACAGTTCGATGCGCTCGTACTGCTCCACCTCGGACGCGGCGGCACGCAGCACGTCGACCAGCGGGACCGGGCGGGTCCAGCGACGGCCGGGCTCCTCACCCGCGAGGACGAGGAGGTTCTCACCGTTACGGCGCATGCGGGTCGCGAGGTGGTCGAGCTTGAAGAGCGAGGACAGCTGGTCCGGGTCGGCCTCGCGGGACTCCAGTTCGGAGATGAGCGAGAGCTGACGCTGGATGAGGCCCTGGGAGCGGCGCGAGAGGTTGGTGAACATCGCGTTGACGTTGCCCCGCAGCAGGGCCTGCTCGGCGGCGAGGCGGACCGCCTCGCGGTGCACGTCGTCGAAGGCCGCGGCCACCTGGCCGATCTCGTCCCGGGAGTGCACACCGACCGACTCCACGGACGTGTCGACGTCCTGCGGGTCGGACTCGGACAGCTGCTTGACCAGCTCGGGCAGCCGGTCCTGGGCGACCTTGGTGGCGGTCTCCTGCAGACGGCGCAGCGAGCGGATCATGGACCGGGCGACGACGAACGCGCCGACCAGCGACACACCGAGCACGAGCAGGATGAGCGCACCGGAGATGATCGCCTCGCGCTCCGACTCGGCGCGCAGCTCACGCGCCTTCTGCTCCATGTCCTCGAGCAGCGTGTGCTCGATGTTGTTCATCTGCGTGATCTTGGTCGTGCTGTCGTCGATCCAGTCCTGGTAGGACCGCTTGTCCAGCGACTGCAGACCGGTGGCGGAGCTGAGCGCCCGGGTGGCGTAGGTGTCCGCCTCCTCGATGACCGGGTTGCCCTGCTCGATGGGCTTCAGCAGCTCCTCGGCGCCGTCGTCGCCGTAGATGCTGCGGAAACTCGAGAGTTCGGAGTCCTGGTTCTGGAGCGCGGCCTCGGCGTACTGCCGGTCGTTCTCCTTGAGGTCGCCGTAGACGGTGTTGCCCACCGGCAGCGCGGCCGCGAGCACGGCGCGCTGGACGGAGGCGTACTCCTTGGCGGAGGAGAAGGCGGCCAGTGCACGCGTGCGCTGGATCATCTCCGGGTTGTTCGTGGCCTGCGCCATGTCCTGCGACAGGTCGAGCAGGCCGGTGATGAGGCGGTGGTAGGCCTCGACCGTCTGGGTGGAGTTGCCCTTGTCCGCGTAGGCCGTGCTGCGGACCTTGGCGAGGTTGCCCAGGTCGCTGAGGAGACCCACGAGGCTGTCGCGGACACCCTGGAGGTTGCCGTCCGTGGTGGCGCTGTCGATCTCCTCCGAGGCGTCCTGGAAGGCGATCAGGGCCTTGTCGGTCTTGTCCCGGTAGCCCTTGACGCCGAAGTCCGTCGCCTTGGCGCCGTGCGCCAGCGGGCCCGCGGAGCGGTCGCGCTCGTTCTGGAGCTGCACGGCCAGTTCCGTGGCCTGCTTGGTCATGTCCGTCAGCAGCTTCATGTTGTCGAGCTGCTGGATGTCGTCCATCGACTGGTTGATGCGGATCGCGCCCAGGGTGGTGGCCGCGACCACGGGCAGGGTCAGCAGCGCCACCAGACGCGTGGAGATGCGCCAGTTGCGCAGCGCGACGCGCGAGCCGGAGCCGGGAGCGCCGGCCGGCGGCTTGACCGTCGGAGTAGGAGGAGGAGAACTCGGCGACGCGGACGCGCCGGGGCGCCCAGGGCGCTCACCGCCGTCGCCGGACGGGGCCGGGCCCGGGTTCTGGGCGTGCTGGGGCGAGGAGCCGACTGCCATCGGGCCAGTCCCGCCGTGCGGCTCCGGCTCGGCCGAAGCGCTGCCATCCCTCTTGAAACGTCCCTGCACTAGCGTCGCAACCTCTGGACCAGGCGCCCCTCCGCGTGAACGGAAGGACGGTGTCGGCGTGTTGAGGGGCGTCCTGAATTACGCCCCCCGATGGTCGTGAGTGACCGGCGCTCGCTCCCCCTGTCTCGCCGCCACCGGGCGCGCTGGGCGCCCCTGTGCGCCGGCTCGAACCCGCGGCGGTCCGAGGAATTCCAGCACAGTGCAGGATCTCCAACAAGGCCCGTTGGCCAGGCTGTGACATCCGTGACACCACGTAAGGGTCAAGTTACGGGATGTAGAAGGTGATCCCCCGTAAGGCGGACATAAATGGGCGAAGTGAGGAGGTCCGTAGGGTGTCCCAGTCGCCATGATCAGGAGCGGAATGCGCGCTTCAGGGGTGCAATGTCCGTTTCATAGTGGTCGCTTAGAGGTCTCAATTGACCGTTTTGCCCGCCAAGTCGTGAGCAAACTCACACACCGATCATGCGACCTTCACGCGTTCCCCGGGAATCGCGTGTTTAGCCTGACGCTTTACAGGGATGGCAAATCCGACAAGCCGCGCTCGTGTGGGGGCCTTTGACGGCCTCCCCGGCGCCCCGAGACGACAGGGTCACGTACAACAGTGAAGACGACGACGATGTTCCACAAGATCGCCAACCCGCGGCGCACGACGCTGGCGCACCTCAAGGACGCCGACGAACTGCAGCTCCCGGACCAGCGGGAGCACTCCGTCGAGCTGCCTGCCCAGACTGCCAACCCCAAGCGCACCATCCTCATGGAGGCCCCGGTCGCGGCCTCCGTCGCGGAGTAGATCTTCACCGACCTTCGTGGATCTTCACGTCTTCACGCGGAGATACGGGCGGCGACCGCGGAATGCTCAAGGCGGCGGCCCACGGATGTCAAGGGCGTCCCCGGCCGGGGACGCCCTTCCGCGTTAGCCTGGGCCGTCACACTCCATTGCCAGCTCGGTCTTCTCAGTGAAGGAACGCAACCAACCCGTGCGCATCGCCAGGTTCTCCATCGACGGGAACGTCGCCTTCGGCGCGGTCGAGGGCGACAAGCCGGACGAGCTCGTCCTCGACATCATCAAGGGCATCCCGTTCACGGACTTCGAGCTCTCCGGCACCAAGGTGCCGCTGAGCAAGGTCCGACTGCTCCCGCCCGTGCTTCCCAACAAGGTCGTGGCCTTCGGCCGCAACTACGCCGAGCACGCGCGCGAGCTGGGCAACGAGGTGCCCGACGCCCCCTTCGCCTTCTTCAAGCCGTCCACCTCGGTGATCGGCCCCGGCGACGACATCCAGTACCCGTCCTTCTCCGCTGACGTCCACCACGAGGCGGAGCTCGCCGTGGTCATCGGCCGGCTGTGCCGCGAGGTCCCGCGCGAACGCGTCAAGGACGTGATCTTCGGCTACACCTGCGCGAACGACATCACCGCCCGCGACGTCCAGAAGCGTGAGAAGCAGTGGGCGCGGGCCAAGGGCTTCGACACCTCCTGCCCGCTCGGCCCCTGGGTGGAGACCGGCCTGGACCTCGAGACCGCGAGCGACCTAACCGTCCAGCTCACGGTCAACGGCCAGCAGCGGCAGCTCGGCCGCACCAGCGAGATGATCCACTCGATCGAGGATCTGATCGTCAACATCACCGAGGCCATGACGCTGCTCCCCGGCGACGTGATCCTCACGGGCACCCCGGCAGGGGTCGGCCCCCTGGCTGTCGGCGACGAGGTCGCCGTCACCATCGAAGGCATCGGCACTCTCACCAACAAGGTTGTCAAGCGTGGCTAGCGCACCCGGCTCTCCCGTACGCGTCCGTTTCTGCCCCTCGCCCACCGGTAACCCCCACGTGGGCCTGGTCCGCACCGCCCTGTTCAACTGGGCGTTCGCCAAGCACCACCAGGGCACGCTGGTCTTCCGCATCGAGGACACCGACGCGGCCCGCGACTCCGAGGAGTCCTACAACCAGCTCCTGGACTCGCTGCGCTGGCTCGGCTTCGACTGGGACGAGGGTCCGGAGATCGGCGGCCCGCACGCGCCGTACCGCCAGTCGCAGCGCATGGACCTCTACAAGGACGTCGCCGAGAAGCTCCTCGCCGCCGGCCGCGCCTACCACTGCTACTGCTCCCAGGAGGAGCTGGACACCCGCCGTGACGCCGCCCGCGCCGCCGGCAAGCCGTCCGGCTACGACGGCCACTGCCGCGACCTCACCGAGGCGCAGGTGGCGGAGTACCAGGCCCAGGGCCGCACCCCGATCGTCCGCTTCCGCATGCCCGACGAGACGATCACCTTCACCGACCTGGTCCGCGGCGAACTGACGTTCACCCCGGAGAACGTGCCCGACTACGGCATCGTCCGGGCGAACGGCGCTCCGCTGTACACGCTGGTCAACCCGGTCGACGACGCGCTGATGGAGATCACGCACGTCCTGCGCGGCGAGGACCTGCTGTCCTCCACCCCCCGCCAGATCGCCCTCTACAAGGCGCTGACCGAGCTGGGCATCGCGAAGTCCGTGCCCGCCTTCGGCCACCTGCCGTACGTGATGGGCGAGGGCAACAAGAAGCTCTCCAAGCGCGACCCGGAGTCGTCCCTCAACCTCTACCGGGAGCGCGGCTTCCTCCCCGAGGGCCTGCTCAACTACCTCTCGCTGCTCGGCTGGTCGCTCTCGGCCGACCAGGACATCTTCACGATGGACGAGATGATCGCCGCCTTCGACATCGCGGACGTCAACCCCAACCCGGCGCGCTTCGACCTGAAGAAGTGCGAGGCGATCAACGCCGACCACATCCGCCTGCTCGACGTGAAGGACTTCACGGAGCGCTGCGCCCCCTGGCTGAGGGCCCCCTTCGCGCCCTGGGCCCCGGAGAGCTTCGACGAGGCGAAGTGGCAGGCGATCGCCCCGCACGCCCAGACCCGCCTGAAGGTCCTCTCGGAGATCACCGACAACGTCGACTTCCTGTTCCTCCCGGAGCCGGTCGAGGACGAGGCGAGCTGGACGAAGGCGATGAAGGAGGGCAGCGACGCGCTGCTCACGACGGCCCGCGAGAAGCTGGAGTCGGCCGACTGGACCTCCGCCGAGGCCCTGAAGGAGGCCGTCCTGGCCGCCGGCGAGGCCCACGGCCTCAAGCTCGGCAAGGCCCAGGCCCCCGTCCGCGTCGCCGTCACCGGCCGCACGGTCGGCCTCCCCCTCTTCGAGTCCCTGGAAGTCCTGGGCAAGGAGAAGACCCTGGCCCGCATCGACGCGGCCCTGGCGAAGCTGTCGGCGTAACGCCCACGCGTGAGTGAGGGGCGGCGCCCGGGATTCCGGCCGCCGCCCCACACCCGTTCACCTCAGACGGCGTCGTTCTCGTCGATCAGGTAGGCGAACTCGTCGAAGATCTCCAGCACGACGACGACCATGACGGCCCCCGCGACCACGTACTCCACCATCATGCCGGGGGCCACATACGCCTTGCGCAGGTGTTCGTCGGGACCGAGTTGCGCGGTCGACACCTTGCGGTAGGGATCCCGGGCCAGTATCCGCACAGCCTTGTCCACCTGGGCGCGACGCTCTCCGGGCAGACCGTCGTAGGCCGCCCGGGCCTCGACGGTGAACTGGACTCGGTACTCGCTCATACCGTCAGTGTGCCAGCCCGCGATACCGTCGGGGACATGAGCATTCGCGCCGTGGTCTGGGACGTGGACGACACCCTCTTCGACTACACGACTGCGGACCGCGAGGGCATGCGGTCGTATCTGACGGCCGAGGGGCTGATCGACCGGTACGGGACCGCGGAGCAGGCGCTCGCGCGGTGGCGGGAGGCCACCGACCAGCAGTGGGCGCGGTTCTCGGCGGGCGGGATCACCTTCGAGGACCAGCGCCGGGACCGGGTACGGGTGTTCCTGGAGCGCGAGATGACGGAGGCGGAGGCCGACGACTGGTTGGTGCGGTACCACAGCCACTACGAGGCCGCCTGGTCGCTCTTCCCGGACGTCCTGCCCGTCCTGGACGCCCTCGCCGCCAGTCACCGCCACGCGGTGCTCTCCAACTCCAGCATCCACGTCCAGGACCACAAGCTGCGCGTCCTCGGCGTCCACGACCGCTTCGAGGCCATCCTGTGCGCCGCGGAGCTCGGCGTCTCCAAGCCGGACGCCGGCGCCTTCCTCGCGGCCTGCGAGGTCCTGTCCCTGCCCCCGCACCAGGTGGCCTACGTCGGCGACCACCCGGAGATCGACGGCCGGGGCGCTGCCGACGCCGGACTGCTCTCGGTGTGGATCGACCGCTACGGCGGCACGGCGACCGTGGAGGTCCCGGCCGGACGGCACCGGATCGTCACCCTCGCCGAACTCCCGGCGATCCTCGGCGCGGATACCCGTTTTGGAGCGCAGTCCACCTTCGGGTAATGTTCTTCCTGCGCCGCCGGGGAGCGGGCCGAAAAGGCCGGAACCGGAGGAGCGAAACTAGAACAAGATCCCCTACGGGGCTTGCGTTCCGGTGGCCTATGGTGTAATTGGCAGCACGACTGATTCTGGTTCAGTTAGTCTAGGTTCGAGTCCTGGTAGGCCAGCTCGCAGAGCTCATCTGCAAAGCCCCCGTTGTGTAGCGGCCTAGCACGCTGCCCTCTCAAGGCAGTAGCGCCGGTTCGAATCCGGTCGGGGGTACTGGTTCCGATCATCTCGGGACTGCTAGGGCCCCCGTTGTGTAGCGGCCTAGCACGCCGCCCTCTCAAGGCGGTAGCGCCGGTTCGAATCCGGTCGGGGGTACGGTTCAGCTTGAATCACCTTGGTCTATGGTGTAATTGGCAACACTACGGTTTCTGGTACCGTCATTCTAGGTTCGAGTCCTGGTAGACCAGCTCTGATCTGCGGAAACGCAAGATCTAGGCCCCCGTTGTGTAGCGGCCTAGCACGCCGCCCTCTCAAGGCGGTAGCGCCGGTTCGAATCCGGTCGGGGGTACGTACGGTGAAGGCCCTCCACTTCGGTGGAGGGCCTTATCCGTGCCCGGCTCATTCGAAGCCGTACCGCCGCGCCGACTCCTCCTCCTGCGCCAGCCGGCGCAGCGCCTGCAGCATCGGCTCGACCAGGATCGCGCCCAGCACCGCCGCCTCGATCCGCTCCGACTCCGACTCCTGCGTCTCCACGAAGTCCAGGTCGAGCACGGCCGCCCGGTGCATCAACCGGGCGTAGGACACGAGCAGTTCGGCGTCCCACTCGTACCCGAGGCGGCGCAGCGCCGCCACCGCCACCACCAGCGAGCGGTAGGCGGGGGAGACGGTCGTCAGCAGGCGGGCGTTCGACCAGCCCAGGGTGCGCAGCAGTTCGTCCGCCTCCAGACGGGCGGCGCGCACGTACTCGTCCTCCGCGTCCGGCGCGGGGACCTGCGGCAGCGCCCAAAGAGCCGCGCCGAGACGGATCGTGCGGCCGAGGGAGTCGTCGTCGACGTGGCCGAGCACCTCGCGGACCGTGGCCACCGGCAGCCGGCCCACCTGGATCATCGCGCGCACCAGCCGCAGCCGGCGCAGATGCTCCTCGTCGTACTCGGCGGTCGTCAGGTTGATCTGGCGGCCGGGCGGCAGGAGACCCTCACGCAGGTAGTACTTGATCGTCGCGGTGGAGACACCGCTGCGTTCGCTCAGCTCGGCCAGCCGCATGCCTTGCGCCCTTCGTTGGTCAGCGGCACTATCCAAGCATGTCTGTCGCAGCGAACCGCACCACCGCCGACGCCCGCGGAGACGTGGTCGTCCTGCTGATCGGGATGCGCGTCAACCACTTCTGGGCCGTGCACCAGTGGGCGCCGGTCATGGTGGCCATGTTCCGCATGCTGGCCGAGCTCAAGAGGGAACCGGGACGCGGACTGCTCTCCCGCGTGCTGCTGACGGCCTCCCCGAGGACGTACTACGTCGTCCAGTACTGGGAGTCCAAGGAGAAGCTGTACGCCTACGCGAGTGCGCCCGACGCGTTCCACCATCGTGTGTGGGCGAAGCTCAACCGCCTGGAGAAGGGCGGGAAGGTGCGCGGGCACGTGGGGATCTGGCACGAGGCGTATGTCGTGCCGGAGGGTTCGTACGAGGCGATCTACGGGGACATGCCGGCGTTCGGCCTCGCGGCCGCGCACGGGCAGGTGCCGTTGGGGGAGCGGGGCCGGTATGCGAAGGACCGGTACGCGTACCGGTCGGAGCAGACGGAGTCGAAGGCCTGAGCGGGGCCGGGAAGAGCCTGCCGCGGCGTTGAGGCCGGCTCTGTTCCGGGTGTGCTCGGGGTGTGCTCGGGGTGCGCTCGGTGGAGGGGCGGCTCAGCCCGTCCTGCGCAGGGCCTCCGACAGGCGGGCCGCCGCGTCGATGACCGCCTGGGCGTGCATACGGCCCGGGTGGCGGGTCAGGCGCTCGATCGGGCCCGAGACGGAGACGGCGGCCACCACACGGTTGGAGGGGCCGCGGACGGGGGCGGAGACGGAGGCGACGCCCGGCTCGCGCTCGCCGATGGACTGGGCCCAGCCGCGGCGCCGTACGCCCGACAGGGCCGTCGCCGTGAAGCGGGCGCCCTGGAGGCCGCGGTGCAGACGCTCCGGCTCCTCCCAGGCCATCAGGATCTGCGCCGAGGAGCCGGCCTTCATCGTGAGCGTGGAGCCGACCGGGACCGTGTCCCGAAGGCCGGACAGGCGTTCCGCCGCGGCCACGCAGATGCGCATGTCGCCCTGGCGGCGGTAGAGCTGCGCGCTCTCGCCCGTGATGTCGCGCAGGTGCGTGAGCACCGGGCCCGCGGTGGCCAGGAGGCGGTCCTCGCCCGCGGCCGCGGCCAGCTCGGCCAGGCGGGGGCCGAGGATGAACCGGCCCTGCATGTCGCGCGCCACCATACGGTGGTGTTCCAAAGCCACGGCCAGGCGGTGGGCCGTGGGTCGTGCGAGTCCGGTGGCAGCGACCAAGCCTGCGAGGGTGGCCGGACCGGACTCCAGGGCGCTCAGGACAAGGGCTGCCTTGTCCAGAACGCCGACGCCGCTACTGTTGTCCATGCAACGATACTCCCGTCTCACTCTGTGAAACGCAAGTTCATTTTTCCGTGAGACGCGCAACCCTTGGATGCATGACGGCCCGCGGACCAACGGGCCTGGCGGCGGGTGCCCGGAAACGCCGAGAAACACGACCGTGGGCGTCGCCTCCACAAGATCTCTAGTTGGGCCGGCGCACCTTTGCCGGCCGGAGGGAAAGCGATGGGTAGGACACTCGCGGAGAAGGTCTGGGACGACCACGTCGTCCGGCGCGCCGAGGGCGAGCCCGACCTCCTCTTCATCGATCTGCACCTGCTGCACGAGGTGACCAGCCCCCAGGCCTTCGACGGCCTCCGTCAGAACGGCCGCCCCGTGCGCCGTCTCGACCTCACCATCGCGACCGAGGACCACAACACCCCGACCCTCGACATCGACAAGCCGATCGCCGACCCGGTCTCCCGCGCCCAGCTGGAGACGCTGCGCAAGAACTGCGCCGAGTTCGGCGTGCGCCTGCACCCGCTCGGCGACGTCGAGCAGGGCGTCGTGCACGTCGTCGGCCCGCAGCTCGGTCTGACCCAGCCCGGCATGACCGTCGTCTGCGGCGACTCCCACACCTCCACGCACGGCGCCTTCGGCGCGCTGGCGTTCGGCATCGGCACCTCGCAGGTCGAGCATGTGCTGGCCACCCAGACGCTGCCGCTGGCCCGCCCCAAGACCATGGCCATCACGGTCGACGGCGAGCTGCCCGACGGCGTCACCGCCAAGGACCTGATCCTGGCGATCATCGCCAAGATCGGCACCGGCGGCGGCCAGGGCTACATCCTGGAGTACCGCGGCTCCGCCATCGAGAAGCTCTCGATGGAGGCCCGGATGACCATCTGCAACATGTCGATCGAGGCCGGCGCCCGCGCGGGCATGATCGCCCCCGACGAGACGACCTTCGAGTACATCAAGGGTCGCGCCCACGCCCCCGAGGGCGAGGACTGGGACGCCGCGGTCGCGTACTGGAAGACGCTGAAGACGGACGCCGACGCCGAGTTCGACGCCGAGGTCGTCATCGACGCCGCGTCGCTGTCGCCGTTCGTCACCTGGGGCACCAACCCCGGCCAGGGCGCGCCGCTTTCGGCGGACGTCCCCGACCCTGCTTCGTACGAAGACGCTTCGGAGCGCCTCGCCGCCGAAAAGGCCCTGGAATACATGGGGTTGGAGGCCGGACAGCCGCTGCGCACCATCAAGGTGGACACCGTCTTCGTAGGCTCCTGCACCAACGGCCGCATCGAGGACCTGCGCGCCGCCGCCGCGATCGTCGAGGGCCGCAAAGTCGCCGACGGCGTACGGATGCTGGTCGTCCCGGGCTCCGCGCGGGTCGGTCTGCAGGCCGTTTCCGAGGGTCTGGACGTCGTCTTCAAGGAGGCCGGCGCCGAATGGCGGCACGCGGGCTGCTCGATGTGTCTGGGCATGAACCCGGACCAGCTGGCCCCCGGTGAGCGCTCCGCGTCCACCTCCAACCGCAACTTCGAGGGCCGGCAGGGCAAGGGCGGTCGTACGCACCTGGTGTCGCCGCAGGTCGCGGCCGCCACGGCCGTCCTGGGCCACCTGGCCTCCCCGGCCGACCTGTCCGACGCCGAGACCCGTACGCCCGCTGGAGTCTGAGAGTCATGGAAGCATTCACCACGCACACCGGCCGGGCCGTCCCGCTGCGCCGCTCCAACGTCGACACCGACCAGATCATCCCTGCTCACTGGCTCAAGAAGGTCACGCGGGACGGGTTCGAGGACGGGCTGTTCGAGGCCTGGCGCAAGGACGAGACGTTCATCCTCAACCGGCCCGAGCGGCAGGGCGCCACGGTTCTGGTCGCCGGGCCCGACTTCGGCACCGGTTCCTCCCGTGAGCACGCCGTCTGGGCGCTGCAGAACTACGGCTTCAAGACCGTGATCTCGTCCCGGTTCGCCGACATCTTCCGCGGCAACTCGCTCAAGAACGGCCTGCTCACGGTGGTGATCGAGCAGAAGATCGTGGACACGCTGTGGGAGCTCACGGAGAAGGACCCGCAGGCCGAGATCACCGTCGACCTCGAGGCCCGCGAGGTGCGCGCCGAGGGGATCACCGCCTCCTTCGAGCTGGACGAGAACTCCCGCTGGCGGCTGCTGAACGGGCTGGACGACATCTCCATCACCCTCCAGAACGAGGCCGACATCTCCGCGTACGAGGCCAAGCGGCCGTCGTACAAGCCGAGGACGCTCCAGGCCTGACCCGGGAGCCCCCGAGGGGGCCCTGAGCAGGTCGAGTTTCGGCCACCGCGACACCCCCGCCGTACCCCCGATCGGACCGATCGGGGGTACGGCTGTTTCTGTACCCGTTCGGCCCCGGCGCCCTTCGCTGTTGCTTCCAACTTCCCACGTTAGGAGGGGTGTTGCCTGGGTACGCGCCTTGTACGGACGTGACCGCCCGAAGTGCCCGGACGGCCGTTTGAGGCGGCAGTTGCCCCCTGAGCGGGCGACAACTCGCCCCAGATGGCACAATCTGTGCATGGAACACGACGGCCAACTCGAGCTCTATACGGCGGTCGCGAACCAACTCAAGGAAGCGCACACAAGGGTGCGCGCACTGCAAGTCCCGGAGGGCGTACGGATGGCGCTGACCCGGAAGCTGCTGGTCATTACGGCCGCGGCCAAGCACGATCTCGCCGATGCGACAAGGCGTCTGGAGCGGTTCATGGCGGACCTCGACGAAGGGCGAATGCCCGAAGAGGAGCGCTGATCGCCTCCGGAGCGGCCGATTTCGTTGCGGCACAAGGGTGATTAGCCCGTTTCGTGTTTGATTTGCGGTATATATCTGCCTAACGTGCGAAAAAGCTTGAACACTTTCGTTCTGGCGAATGTCTCCGAAGGGGAAGACGTGAACAAGGCGCAGCTCGTAGAAGCGATTGCCGACAAGCTGGGCGGCCGCCAGCAGGCCGCCGAGGCGGTCGACGCGGTCCTGGACGCCATCGTCCGCGCGACCGTCGCCGGCGACCGGGTCTCGGTCACCGGCTTCGGTTCGTTCGAGAAGGTCGACCGGCCGGCCCGCTACGCTCGCAACCCCCAGACGGGCGAGCGGGTTCGGGTCAAGAAGACCTCCGTGCCGCGCTTCCGCGCAGGCCAGGGCTTCAAGGACCTGGTGAGCGGCTCGAAGAAGCTCCCGCGCGGCGGCGAGGTCGCCGTCAAGAAGGCCCCCAAGGGCAGCCTGACCGGCGGTGCTTCCGCCACGGTCAAGAAGGCCGCCGCGAAGAAGGCGACCACGAAGGCGGCCGCGAAGCGGACCACCGCCGCCAAGAAGACGACGGCCGCCGCGAAGAAGACCACGGCCACCGCCAAGAAGGCCACCGCGAAGAAGGCCACCACCAAGACGACGGCGGCCGCCAAGAAGACGACCACCGCGAAGACGGCCGCCGCCAAGAAGACGACGGCCAAGAAGGCCCCGGCGAAGAAGGCGACGGCCAAGAAGGCCCCCGCCAAGAAGTCGACCGCGCGCAAGACCACCGCCAAGAAGGCCACCGCCCGCTAGGCGCGAGCCAGCAAGGGCACTCACGCGCCGGGCCGGACTCCCTCACGGAAGTCCGGCCCGCGGCGTGTTCAGAACGTCTGCAGCGTCACCAGGGTGATCCGGGGAGCGTCCTTCGGATCCGCCGGCTCCGCCACCTCGATCCGCACCCGCTGCCCGGGCCGCAGCAGCCGCAGCCCGCCCGCGTCGAACGCCGACGCGTCGAAGGGCACCGGCGTGCCGTCGTCCAGCAGCACCTGCCCGCTGCGCGTGCCGGGGTCGTACGTGTATGCGGTCGCCTGCATGGCCGCAGCCTACTGCCCCGCGGTCAGCAGCCGCGCCGCCGCCGCGGCCGTTCGGGGGCCCACGCCCAGGGACAGGGCCGTGCGCAGATCCTCGCCGGTGTCGACGTCCTGGCGTACGGAATCCACCCTGTCGAGAATGAGTTCCACGGCGCCGGAAGCGCGGTGGCGGGCGCGGGAATCCGTGCCGAATGCGGGGAGCAATTCACGGCCGGCGGCCACTGCGAGAAGCGTGGTGCCGATTGCGGCCGCGTCCGGGAGAAAAGCACGGGGGAATTCCGCGGCCGCGTCCAGAACCCGGGCCAATTCCGCCGGGCGCAGGGCCGGCAGATCCGCGTTGAGGGCCGCGAGCGGCGAATCGGGGCGTACGGCGCGTACGGCGGTCGCTCCGTGGGCCAGGGCCGCGTTCAGGCCCGTGCGCGGCTCGCCGGGGACGATGCGGGCGCCCAGAGCCGCCAGGGTGCGTCCGGCCAGCGCGTCGTCCGTGACGACTGCCACATCCCGCACCGCAGGTGAGGCCAGTGCCGCCGCCACGGTGTCCTCGGCGAAGGCGAGGGCCAGGCCCGGGCGCAGGCCGTCGGTTGCGGTGTCCGCGAGCCTGCTCTTGGCCAGCGCCAAGGGCTTCAGGGGTATGACCAAGGTCCACTCCACCGGCGTACCGTCCCTCTCTTGTCGCGGCCATTGTCACCCGGCCCATTCGCCGCTCGGGCGGGCGGGCGTACCGTGTTCTCGACAGACCGGCGGCCCGGGGCGACACTTGTGCGGCCCCAGGCCCGGGAGCAGGCCTTGGGAAGTCCTAGAGGAAGGTGTCCGCGTGCCCCGCCGCAGAATCGGCTTCTGGTACCGCTTCGCAGCGGTCCTCTGCAAACCCTGGCTGGTGGTTCTGATCAAGCGGGACTGGCGCGGAACGGAGTACATTCCGGCCGACGGCGGCTTTATCACCGCGGTGAACCACAATTCGCACATCGACCCGTTCGCCTACGCGCACTTCCAGTACAACACCGGACGGGTGCCGCGTTTCCTGGCGAAGAGCGCGCTTTTCAAGGACGGCTTCGTCGGCGCCGCGATGCGCGGGACCGGACAGATCCCCGTCTACCGCGAGAGCACGGACGCGCTGAGCGCCTTCCGGGCCGCGATCGACGCCGTGGAGCGCGGCGAGTGCGTCGCGTTCTACCCCGAGGGCACCCTCACCCGCGACCCCGACGGCTGGCCCATGACCGCCAAGACCGGCGCCGCGCGCGTCGCCCTGCAGACCAAGTGCCCCGTGATCCCGGTCGCCCAGTGGGGCGCCAACGAACTGCTCCCGCCGTACGCCAAGAAGCCCAACCTCCTTCCGCGCAAGACCCACCATGTGCTCGCGGGCCCGCCCGTGGACCTCTCGCGGTTCTACGGCAGGGAGATGACCCCGGAGCTGCTGAAGGAGGCGACGGAGGTCATCATGGCGGCCGTCACCGCGCAGCTGGAGGAGATCCGGGGCGAGAAGGCGCCCGAGACGCCCTACGACCCGCGCCAGGAGCGGATCGAACAGCGCCGCCGCACCCGGGCGCAGACCGGCACGGAACCGGGTGCGGAACCGGGTGCGGAGACAGGCGCCGGGACAGGCGCGGAGACCGGCGCCGAGATCAGTCACGAGGGGGAGAACAGCAAGTGAGCAAGTCCGTGAAGGCGGCGGTGTTCAGCGCCGGTTCGTGGGGGACGGCCTTCGGCATGGTGCTCGCCGACGCGGGGTGCGAGGTCACCCTGTGGGCGCGCCGCCCGGAGGTGGCCGAGGCGATCAACACCGCCCGCGCCAACCCCGACTACTTCCCCGGCGTCGAGCTCCCGGAGAACCTGCGGGCCACGACGGATCCCGCCGAGGCCGCCGCCGACGCCGACTACACGGTCCTGTCGGTGCCCTCCCAGACCCTGCGCGCCAACCTCGCCGAGTGGACGCCGCTGCTCGCCCCGAACACCGTCCTCGTCTCGCTGATGAAGGGCGTCGAACTCGGTACGACCATGCGGATGAGCGAGGTGATCGAGGACGTCGCCAAGGTGGGCCCGGACCGGATCGCCGTGGTCACCGGACCCAACCTCGCCAAGGAGATCGCCTCCCGGATGCCGGCCGCGGCCGTGGTCGCCTGCACCGACGAGGCCGTCGCGCAGAAACTCCAGGCCGCCTGCCACACGCCGTACTTCCGCCCGTACACCAACACCGACGTGGTGGGCTGCGAGCTGGGCGGCGCGGTGAAGAACGTCATCGGCCTCGCCGTCGGCATCGCGGACGGCATGGGACTCGGCGACAACGCGAAGGGCTCGCTCATCACGCGCGGCCTCGCCGAGACCACCCGACTGGGCCTGGCGATGGGCGCGGACCCGCTCACCTTCGCCGGACTCGCCGGACTCGGCGACCTGGTGGCCACCTGCTCCTCGCCGCTCTCCCGCAACCACACCTTCGGCACCAACCTCGGCAAGGGCATGACCCTGCAGGAGACCATCGCCGTCACCAAGCAGACCGCCGAGGGCGTCAAGTCCTGTGAGTCGGTGCTGGATCTGGCCCGCCGGCACGGAGTCGACATGCCCATCACCGAGACGGTCGTCGCCATCGTGCACGAGGGCAAGCCTCCGGTGGTCGCCGTCAAGGAGCTGATGTCGCGCAGCGCGAAGCCCGAACGACGCTGAGCGAACCCGTCGGGCGGACGCTGACTCCCGGCCCTACCACCGGGTACTCTCAAGCCGATATGAGCACCGAGAACCTCCCCCAGAGCCCTCAGCAGCCCGTCCGCAAGCCGCGGGTGGCCGTCGTCTTCGGCGGCCGCAGCTCCGAGCACGGGATCTCCGTGGTCACCGCCGGCGCGGTCCTGCGGGCCATCGACCGGACCGAGTACGAGGTCCTGCCGATCGGCATCACGCGCGAGGGCCGCTGGTTCCTCACCGCCGACGCGCCCGAACGCATGGCGATCACCGACCGCCGTACGCCCGACGTCGACGAACTCGCCGAGTCGCGGGACGGCGGCGTGGTGCTCCCCGTCGACCCCGCGAACCGCGAAGTCGTCTACTACGAGGCGGGATCGGTGCCGAAGGCGCTCGGCGAGGTCGACGTCGTCTTCCCGGTGCTGCACGGCCCCTACGGCGAGGACGGCACCCTGCAGGGCCTGCTGGAGCTCTCCGGCGTCCCGTACGTCGGTTCGGGCGTGCTCGCCTCCGCCGTCGGCCAGGACAAGGAGTACATGAAGCGGGTGTTCACCTCCTTCGGGCTCAAGGTCGGCCCGTACGTGGTGATCCGGCCGCGCGAGTGGGAGCAGGACGCGTCGGCCGCCCGCAAGAAGATCGTCGACCTCGCCGGCGAGCACGGCTGGCCGCTCTTCGTGAAGCCCGCGCGCGCGGGCTCGTCGATCGGCATCACCAAGGTCGACGACCTCGCAGGCCTCGACGAGGCGATCGCCGAGGCCCGGCGCCACGACCCGAAGTTCCTGGTCGAGGCGGCGCTGCGGGGCCGCGAGATCGAGTGCGGCGTCCTGGAGTTCGAGGACGGCCCCCGCGCCTCCGTCCCGGCCGAGATCCCGCCGCCGGACGCGCACGCGTACTACGACTTCGACGCCAAGTACATCGACTCGACTCCGGGGATCGTCCCGGCGCCGCTGACGGACGAGGAGACCGCCGAGGTCCGCAGGCTCGCCGTGGACGCCTTCGAGGCGGCGTCCTGCGAGGGACTGGTGCGCGCGGACTTCTTCCTCACGGAAGACGGCGAGTTCGTCATCAACGAGATCAACACGATGCCCGGCTTCACCCCGATCTCGATGTACCCCGCGATGTGGCAGGCGACCGGAATCGCCTACCCGGAGCTGGTGGACCGCCTGATCCAGGCAGCGCTGCGCAGGTCGACGGGTCTGAGGTAAGCCCCCCTCAGGGGCGCGCGGAACCGCGCGACCGGCCCGAGACGGCCCGCAGCCGGACGACGGCCGAGCCGGCGCAGCGCTCAGTCGGCGATCCCTTCGGGGATCGCCTTCTTGATGGCCGGCGCCAGATCGATCAGCGCGCCGGAGCTGTCCGCGCCGTCCGGGACCGTCACCTCGACGTATGCGCTCCGGTTGGCCGTGGTGAAGCGGTTTCCCCCACCGTCCCGCTTCTCCATCAGCCAGTCGACGCCGTTCACCCCGCCGGCCACCGCGTCCGGGTCGCCGCCCTCCGAGACCTTCGGGTCGATCATCTTCGGCGGCTGTGTGACACCACAGCGCAGTATGATCTCCGGGCCTCCCCAGCCCGCGGTCAGCGCGGAGGCGGGCTCGGGATCGCGGCGGCTCTCACCGTCCACCTTCGACGGCAGCGCCTTGTCCAGGTTCCGGCACAGCTTCACGGTCTTCGCACCGGGGCTGGGAACCGTCGCCGACGCGCTGTCGTCTGCTGAGGAGCAGCCCGCGGCCGTGATCAGCAGGACGAGGACGGGCAGACCGAGCGGCCGGTGACGGAAAAGGTTCACCGGCCAAGGGTAGACGGGGGCTACAGATGCACGACCGGGCAGGTCAAAGTACGGGTGATCCCGTCCACCTGCTGGACCTTGGCGACCACCATCCGGCCGAGGTCGTCCACTGTGTCAGCCTGGGCCCGCACGATCACGTCGTACGGTCCCGTCACGTCCTCGGCCTGGACGACGCCAGGAATCTTGCTGATCTCCTCGGCGACGGTCGACGCTTTGCCGACCTCTGTCTGGATGAGGATGTACGCCTGTACCACGGAACCTCCAGGGCGGCCACGAGGATCATGTGGGGAAAAGGAACGCCACGGTATCGCGTCGCCGCGCGCCGCGGGGAGACCTGCGCGGACCACGGCACGCGCGCCGGGGTACGGGCACAGCAGAAGTTGACGGCTGACTCGACCGTATCGAGGACACTGGTTACGCGCGACCGGGCACGGACAGGTATAGAAGGGGCCAAAGGGCAATGAAGGGCACTGTTGGTGAGCTCGGCGAGTTCGGGCTCATCAGGGAGCTCACCTCCCGTCTCACCACCACCCCCGCGGTCCGGGTCGGCCCCGGCGACGACGCCGCGGTGGTCGCCGCGCCCGACCGACGGGTCGTGGCCAGCACCGACATCCTGCTGGAGGGCCGGCACTTCCGCCGCGACTGGTCCACGGCCTACGACGTCGGCCGCAAGGCCGCCGCACAGAACCTCGCCGACATCGCCGCCATGGGCGCGGTGCCGACGGCCCTGCTGCTCGGCCTCGTCGTGCCCGCCGAGCTGCCGGTCACCTGGCCGTCCGAGCTGATGGACGGGCTGCGCGACGAGTGCCAGGTCGCCGGCGCCTCCGTGGTCGGCGGCGACGTCGTACGGGGCGACACGATCATGGTGTCGATCACCGCGCTCGGCGATCTGCGCAACCAGGAGCCCGTCACCCGGGGCGGCGCCCAGCCCGGCGACCTGGTCGCGGTGACCGGCTGGCTGGGCTGGTCCGCAGCCGGGTACGCGGTCCTCTCCCGGGGCTTCCGCTCGCCCCGCGCCTTCGTCGAGGCCCACCGCCGCCCCGAGCCGCCATACCACGCGGGTCCGGCCGCCGCCTCGCTCGGCGCGACGGCGATGTGCGACGTCAGCGACGGGCTGATCGCCGACCTCGGGCACATCGCCGAGGCCAGCAAGGTCCGCATCGACATCCGCTCCGGCGCCATCGACGTCCCGACGCAGATGAACGACATCGGGCAGGCCGTCGGCGTCGACCCCATCCAGTGGGTGCTGACCGGCGGAGAGGACCACGCGATCGTGGCGACGTTCCCGCCGGACGTGAAGCTGCCCGCCCGCTGGAAGGTGATCGGCGAGGTCCTCAACCCGTCCGCGCTGCCCCAGGTGACGGTCGACGGGGCGCCGTGGACCAGCAAGGGCGGCTGGGACCACTTCGGGGACATGGAGTCGTGAGCGCTTCCGGTGCGCCTCCGCGGGTGCTGACCGTCGCCGGATCCGACTCCGGCGGCGGGGCCGGGATCCAGGCCGACCTGAAGACGATGCTCGCGCTCGGCGTGCACGGCATGAGCGTGCTTACGGCGGTCACCGCACAGAACTCCCTGGGCGTGCAGGGGGCTTGGGAGCTGCCGGTGGCGGCCGTGCGGGCCCAGTACCGCAGCGTCGTCGACGACATCGGCGTCCAGGCCGTGAAGACGGGCATGCTCGCCTCCGCCGAACTCGTGGAGACCGTCGCCGAATTGATCGCCGGCACGGACGCCCCCGTCGTCGTCGACCCGGTCGGCGTCTCCAAGCACGGCGATCCGCTGCTCGCGGCCTCCGCACTGGACTGTGTACGGACGAAGCTGCTGCCGGCCGCGACCGTCGCCACCCCGAACCTCGACGAGGTGGCCCAACTCACGGGCGTACAGGTTGAGTCGGAGGAGCAGCTGCGGGACGCGGCGGCCGCCGTGCTCGCCTGCGGGCCGCGCTGGGTGCTGATCAAGGGCGGCCATCTCCCCGGCGACGCCGTGGACTTGCTGACGGACGGCGCCGAGGAGCACTGGCTGCGGGCGCCGAGGTACGACAACCGGCACACGCACGGCACGGGCTGCACCCTCGCGTCCGCGATCGCGTCGCAGCTGGCGAAGGGGCAGTCCGTGCCGGAGGCGGTGACGGCGGCCAAGGCGTACGTCACCGGGGCGATCGCCGCCGGGTTCGCGCTCGGCGCGGGGATCGGTCCCGTGGACCACGGCTGGGCCCTCACATCGGATACGCGCGGAGCTTGATGCCGGTGGCCGCCTTCTCGGTGAGCCGCTTGAAGAAACCGGCCATCGGGCGCGAGGCGAGCAGCCGGTACATCCGGTCCCGGCAGCGGATGCGCCGCTCGGTGGCCGGGGCGAAGAACGGGCCCGCATTGCCGGAGATCTTCTGGCAGCCCTCGGCGAAGGACCGGATCCGGCTCTCGTACTCGGCGAATGCAAGCTCCAGATGCAGCGCGGTCGGCTCGGGCGACGGATCGGCGCCCAGTTCGTCGGCGAGGGTGCGCCGGGCCTGTTCGTACACCGTGAGCGCCTCGGCGGGCCGGCCGCCCGCGTGCAGGGCCGGCATCAGCTGCCCGTACAGCCGCTCGCCCAGCGGGTGCGCGGCCGGCAGCCCCCCCAGCTCGGGCGCCGGCTCGGCCCCGCCGCCGAGCGCGAGATCCGCCTCGACCCGGTCCTGTACGGCGGCCGGCCGCAGCTCCTCGATCCGGGTCCGCTCGGCGTGCGCGTCGGGGAGGTCGGGCAGTGCCGGGCCGCGCCAGCGGGCGAGGGCCTCGCGCAGCAGGCCGGCCGCCCGGGGATGGTCCCCGGCGGTGAGAGCGGCCCGGCCTTCCGCCGTCAGCTGCTCGAACCGGTGGACGTCGACGGCCTCGGGCGGGACGACGAGGCGGTAACCGGCGGGGGAGGCCTCGATCTCGGCGTGCGGGGCCAGTCGGCGGCGCAGCCGGGAGACCTGGGACTGGAGGGCGCTGGCCGCTCCTGCGGGCGGCTGGGCGCCGTAGAGGCCGTCGGTCAGGCGCTCCAGGGAGACGCCGTGGCCCACGTCGAGCAGCAGGAGGGCGAGCAGGGCGCGGGGGCGGGTGCCGCCGGGGTCGAGCGGGGCGCCGTAGTCGGTGCGGAGGTCCAGGGGGTCCAGGATGCCGAAGCCATTCCCCGGAGTCTGGCAGGTGCAGCGATCTTGGGCACAGCAAGAAGCCGGTCCACACGAGGTGGACCGGCTCGATGCAGCGAACCAGCAGTGGCCGCGCGCTTAGCTGTGCGTCAGCGCGAGACCTTGCCGGCCTTGATGCACGAGGTGCAAGCGTTCACGCGCTTCGGCGTCCCGCCGACCACGGTACGGACGCGCTGGATGTTCGGGTTCCAGCGACGGGACGTACGGCGGTGCGAGTGCGAGATGTTGTTGCCGAAGCCCGGCCCCTTGCCGCAGACGTCGCAGTTGGCAGCCACGGGTCACTCCAAAGACTTCAGATGCACTTACGGTTGATCCCGGCATGCCGGGATCAGGATCTAGGATCTGAGTGGCGGTGCCAGGGGGAGAGCCCGATGGGATCGGGCAACCGGAGCAGCATACAACGACTGCGCCAGTACAACGAAACTACCATGGCTGCTCAGGGCCTCAGCCCCGGCCCCACCTCACCTGTTTCCGGTGGACACCGGTCCTGGGTCTACGCTGCGTCCAGTCCGGCAGCTCAAGGAGGCGCAGGTGGCGCAGGTGCCGCAGACATTCTTCGATGCTCTCGCGGTGCGCACCTGGTGCGGCCTCGCGCTCACCGCGCTGGGCCGGGCGCGCGAGGAGATCGACGCGATCAACGTCTACCCGGTCGCGGACGGGGACACCGGCACCAACCTGTACCTGACCGTCGAGTCGGCGGCGACCGCCGTCGAGGCCGTGTTCGCCGGGTACGAGGCCGGTTCCGCGCCCGCCGGGGAGCCCTCCCTGTCCGACGCCGCGCGCGCGATGGCGCACGGCGCGCTCATAGGGGCGCGCGGGAACTCGGGGACGATCCTCGCGCAGCTGTTGCGCGGCATGGCCCAGGTGCTCGCCGCCGAGGGTGAGGCCGCTCACACCGACGCGGACGGGCTGCGCCTGGCCCTTCGGCAGGCCGCCGACTCCGCCCGCCAGGCCGTGGCCCACCCCGTCGAGGGCACGGTCCTGTCGGTCGCCTCGGCCGCCGCCGACGCGGCCGGGGGAGCGGAGGGCGACTGCGGGACGGTCGCCAGGGCGGCCTACCAGGGGGCGTGCGCGGCCCTCGCCGCGACCCCGGGGCAGCTGGCGGTCCTGGAGCACGCCGGGGTCGTGGACGCGGGCGGGCGGGGACTGGTGGCGGTGCTCGCGGCGCTGGTGGAGACGTTCACGGGGGAGACGCCGGGGCTCTCC
Organism: Streptomyces sp. NPDC051677; assembly: GCF_044453465.1. Taxonomy (NCBI): domain Bacteria; kingdom Bacillati; phylum Actinomycetota; class Actinomycetes; order Kitasatosporales; family Streptomycetaceae; genus Streptomyces; species Streptomyces sp. NPDC051677. The sequence goes on along the minus strand of NZ_JBITCT010000026.1, from coordinate 22,830 downwards.
GGCGGCCTGGTCGGATCGGCGGCCGGGGCGGCGGTGGGTTCGACGGTCGGGTCGGCGTCGGTGGCGCACGCGCGTGTGGACGCCGTCCAGGGAACTGTTCCGGCGGAGGACTGCGCCGACGGGCCGGACGGCGAGGGCGGCCCCGCCTTCGAGGTGATCTACCTCCTGGAGGCGGAGGACGCGGCCGTGGCGCGGCTGCGGCAGCGGCTCGACGCCCTGGGCGACTCGCTGGTCGTGGTCGGCGGCGACGGCCTGTGGAACGTCCATGTGCACGTGGACGACGCGGGCGCCGCGGTCGAGGCGGGCGTCGAGGCCGGCCGGCCCTACCGGATCCGCATCACGCACTTCGGCGTCGGCGACGCGCACACGCGCGGGGCTGAGCGTCCGCCCCGTGAACGCGTCCAGCGGGCCGTCGTCGCCGTGGTGCCCGGCGAGGGCCTGGCCGGGCTGTACACCGAGGCCGGCGCGACCACCGTGCTCGCCCGCCCCGGGGAGCCGCCCGCCAGCGGTGAACTCGTCGAGGCCGTACGACGGGCCCACGCGCGCGAAGTGGTGCTCCTGCCCAACGACGCCGACCTGCGCCACACCGCCGCCGCGGCCGCCGAGCAGGCCCGCACGGAGGGCATCCGGGTGGCCCTGATCCCGACCCGCTCCGCGGTCCAGGGGATCGCCGCGCTCGCCGTGCACGAGCCGGAGCGCCGCTTCGACGAGGACGTCGTCTCGATGACCTCGGCGGCCGGCGCCACCCGCCACGCCGAGGTCGTCGTCGCCGAGCGCCAGTCATGGACCATGGCGGGCATCTGCCAGGCCGGTGACGTCCTCGGGCTCATCGACGGCGACGTGGCCGTGATCGGCTCGGACGTCACCGCCACCGCCGAGACCGTCCTGAACCGCATGCTGGCGGCGGGCGGCGAACTCGTCACCCTCGTGCTCGGCGACGAGGCCCCCGACGGCGTCGCCGAGCGCCTGGAGACGCGGGTGCGGGAGGCGTACCTCGCCGTGGACACGGTGGTGTACCGGGGTGGACGGCAGGGAGCGTTGCTGTTGATCGGGGTGGAGTAGGGGCGGGGCCGGGGAGGGAGCCAAGGAGGGAGCCGAGGAGGGAGCCGGGGGAGGGGATCGTTCAACGATCCTTTTGTTCCTCCGCCACCTGCAGCAGCTGCTCCGCCTCGGCCCGCCGCGCGCGCACCGTCTCGTCCTCCCCGCGCTCGCCGCTGTCGGCGTCGGCAGAGGCGTCCGCGTAAGCCCTCAGCACCGCACGCGCGCGTGCCGCCGCCTCCATGGGGCGGCCCAGGTCGCTCTCCAGCCAGCCCGCGGCCAGCTCGGCGCCCGTCCGGGCGTACAGAGCGCTGTCGCCCAGGGCGACGAACACCGCGACGGCCTCCGCCATCTGGGAGAGCGCCTCGTCCAGCGCGGCCCGGATCGAGTCGTCGTCGGCGTCCTCGGCGGCGGAACGGGCGAGCAGGTCGCCGAACTGGCGGTGGGTGTGGCCGAGTTCGCCGACCAGCCGCAGCCGTGCCTCCTCGTCGTCCGCCGCGTCGAACGCGTCCGCGCACTCCTCCACGGCACACGTCATCAGCTCGCGCGCCGCGGCCGTCCCGTCCTCGGTGCGCAACGCCAGCCACGCGCGGGCGCGCAGGGAGCGGACCAGCCCGTGGACGTTGCCGAGGTCGCGCCACAGCCCGCCCGCGCGCGCGTAGGCCTGGTCCGCCTCGGTGTGCAGGCCGGCCTGGCCGAGCGACTCGGCGGCGAGGTGAGCGAGGGTCGCGTGGTCGTGCTGCTCGGGCCAGTGCCGGGCGATCTCGGCGGCCTGGAGCCGGCGCTCCGCGGCGTCCCGGTGCTCCCCGAGCTCGCTCAGACAGTCACCGAGCCACCACTGCGTCTGGACGACCGCGCCGTCGCCGTGCGTCTCGGCGGTCAGGTCCGGCAGCGCCGACTCCAGGACCTCCGCGGCCTCGGCCCAGCGGCCCTGCCGCACCAGGAACCCGCCGAGCTGGTGCCGCGCCCACGCGCCGAACGTCGGGCCCGCGCCCGCCTCGTCGGCCCAGTGCGCCGCCTCCAGGGCGTGCTCCGCGGCCTCGGCGGCCTGCCCCCGGTCCCCGACGACCTCGGCGAGCTGCAGGTGCAGCTGGGCCCGCCCGACCGCCTCCAGGAACGGTCCGCCGTGCTCCAGGGCCGCCCGCAGCGCCCGCTCCGCCTCCACCATGTCGCCCACCTGGTGGGCGAGACCGGCCAGCCGGGCCTCGTACTCCACGGCGAACCACGGCAGCCCCGCCTCGACGAACTCCGCCGCGGCCCGCGCCAGCAGCTCCGCGCCCGCCTCCGGATCCCCGGAGTGCGTCGCGAGCTCCGCGAGCATCGCGTGCCCCTCGGCGACCCGGGCGGCCAGCCGTACGTCGTTCCCGGCCCGCCCGTCCACCAGCGCCAGCAGCTCCCGTACGGCCGCCTCCGCCTCCGTCAGGACCGTCTGCGGCACCTGCCCGTCGGCCTCGTGGACGCGCCGCATCAGGATCCGGGCCCGCCCCATCAGCACACCCGCCGCCTGCGGCACCTCCGTGCCACCGTCGGCGTACAGCGCGAGGACCAGGTCGTACGGATCGGCGACCGCCGCGAGCGCCTCGTCGACCTCACCGGCCAGCGCACGGACGTACGCCGCACGCGCGCGTGCCGCCAGAGCCTCCCCGGGGTCGCCCGCCTGCGCGTACAGCTCGGCGGCCTGCTCGAACGTTTCCGCGCCCGCCGGGCCCAGACCGATCGCCTCATGGTCGGCGATCTCCGCGCGGTCACGCGCCGCCAGCTCCACGCCCTCCGCCTCCTCGGCGAGCCGCGCCACCCGCGCCCACGCCTCGACGGCGTGCGGCTGCAAGGTGTCCGACAGCTGCCGGGCCTCGACGATCAGGTCCGACAGATCCGGTTCGCCGGCCTCCTGGACCGGGGCCGGCGCCGTGGACGGCGCGGCGGCCACGACGGAGGCGGGGCGAGCCGCCCGCACCCCCAGGGGCAACCGCTCCACCAGGGGCCGTTGCGTCATCCGCGCGCGCGCCCGCTCGCTGACGTGCCCCGTGCCGTTGCGCTCGTCGAACCGCGCGGCCAGCGCAAGGGCCTGCGCGCGCGTGTGCGCCGCGAGTTCGACGGCCGTCCACTCCCGTCCGGCCGTCCCCGGCACCCGCTGACCGCCGAGCCCGAGCTCGGACAGGCGCTCCATGAGCAGGACCACGACGCTCAGGAACTCCAGCCTGCTGCGCGGATCCCCCTCGTCCGTGAAGTACGCAGGCCGCTCCGCGAGCAGCTCCAGGCCCCGCGCCTCGTTGCCGGTCAGCGCGCAGAACTCGACATGGTCGGCGTAGGCGCCCCGCATGCTCTCCATGGGCCGCACCAGCCGGAAGCCCCGCAGATGGTGCGCGCGGGCCTCCTCCACACGGCCCAGCCGCAGCAGCGGCACCAGGGACGACGCGAGCACCGTGTGCGGCTCGTGCGCGCACGTGTACTCGCCCTCCAGGACCGGCGCCCACACCTCGAGCGCCTCCGCGTCCCGACCCCGCTCCGCCTGCCACCAGCCCTGCCCGTGCAACTCGCACGCGTGACAGTCGGCCATGGTGTCCCGGTCCGCGGCCATCCAGGCGGCGAACGCCCGCTCCGCGCGCGGGACGTCCCCGACATGCGCGGCCACACTGAACTCGGCGCTGCGCACCGCCCGCTCCGAGTGCCCGGCGAGCCGGTAGCGGTGCTCCATCTCGCCGAGCCACTTCTCCACCGACGCCAGCGGCACGTGCGGCTGGTCGAGCATGCCGGCCGACATCCACTTGAAGACCCAGTGCAGCGAATGCGTCTCGTACTCGTCGAAGTCCTCGGGCCGCTCGTCCCACAGGCGCAGCAGCCGCGCGAACGGGACGAACATCTTCGCCTTCTCGGAGCTGTAGTTGTAGACCTTCAGCTGGTGCCCGAGCGCCTCGATCACCGCGAGCGGGATGTTCAGCTTCTCCGCCTCCAGCAACAGCTGCTCCGCGCGCGCGTTGCGGGCCGGCCCCTCCGGCTGCTCGCCGTTCTCCGCCATCGCCCGGCGGAGGGAGTCGAAGTCCGTGATCTCACCCATCAGTGGTCCCCCTGCCCCTGTGTCGACTCCCCCGATGCGGACTCCCCGTGCGTGGCCCACTCCAGGAGACCGATGAACGCCCGATTCAGCAGCGCCGAGTCCGCGGGCCGCAGCGGGCGCTGTGCCATCAGCAGTGCCTGACCGTACAGCGACTCCGTGGCGGTGCCGATCAGTTCGGGATCGTTCAACGAACTGATCCGCCGGATCAGCGGGTTGAGATGGTTGAGCACCAGACGCGCGCGCGGGGCGCTCCCGCGCAGCGAGCCCAGGATTCCCGCCCACAGGTCGTCGGCCTGCGCCTCGGCCTGCGCGCGCGCCTGCTCGTGCCGGGCCGCCCGGTCGTCGAGATGCAGCGCGGGCACCGACAGCGGATGGAAGGCCCGCAGCACGATGTCACAGCCCAGCGGGTCGAGCTTCGCCCGCGCGGCCGCCAGGAACCCCGCCAGCGCCAGCTCGTCGGCCGGGTCGACGGCGTCCAGATGGGCGGTCACGGTGTCCGCGTCCAGCTCGGCGACCACCGTCCCCGGCCGCACCGACGGCAGCGCCTCGACCAGCTCGCTGTCGTACGTGTAACCACCGTTGATCACCCCGACGCCCTGCGCGGACGCGATCGGCGCGACCTGCCGGTACTCCTCCACGGTCCGCGTGAAGTGCACCACCGGGTGCCGCTGCGCGAACTCCTCCAGCGACAGCCGCCCGTCGGTCGTCTCGAAGGGCAGCCACGGCAGCATCGTGCGCAGCATCTCCCTGTCGTGCCGCGCCAGGGACTTCACGCCCAGGTGGTGCACCTCCAGGAAGGCCGCGAGCCGCTCCGGATCACCGGCGGCCAGACCCGTCAGCCACGACCGGATCCTTTCCCCCAGCGCCTCCCGCACCGCGGCCAGCGTCTCGTCCTCGTACAGCGACTCCCGCGACGCCGTGGGCCGCAGACTGTCGGTGTCCAGGACGCAGCGCACGAAGAACGCCCAGTCGGGCAGCAGCTGTTCTCCCCGCTCGGTCAGCAGCATGCCCTTGAGGTGCACCCGGTGCCCGGCCCGCTGCGCGGGGCTGACCGCCGACGGCAGCACGTAGGCCACCCCGCGGATCCCCGCCAGCGGCACGTCCAGCTCGACCGAGTCCAACGGCGTGAACCCGAACAGCTCATGACAGTGCCGGGCCAGCGCCACCCGCCGGTTGGCGGGGGAGGCGTACGCCCGGTCCCAGGGCGCGGGCAGATCGGTGACCGCCTCCGCGCCGACGCGGACGTCGTACGGCAGCAGCGAGCCGAAGTCCCGGGCCAGCGCCAGCACCCGCGGCTCGGTGAGCCACTCCCCGGCGCCGGCCCGCGCCACCAGATGCACGGTCGTGCCCGGCTCGGGCCGCTCCTCGTGGGGCAGCGTGCGCACGGTGTACGAGCCGTCGTCGCGCGCCGTCCACTCCACGGGCGGCGCGTCCGGCGTACGGGCGCTGCGGCTGACCACGCGGATCCGCTCGGCGACCACGAAACAGGCCAGCAGCCCGATGCCGAACTGCCCGAGGAAGTCCGAACGGACGTCCTGCAGCCCCTCGGCCCGCTTGGAACTGCGCCCGATCGTGGCCAGCAGGCTGTGCACATCGGCCTCGGTGAGCCCGACGCCGGAGTCCTCCACCCGCAGCCGGCCGTCCGCCGCGAACAGCCGCACCCGGGCCGGGGCGTCGGGCTCGTCGGTCCGCCGGGCGGTGATGGCGTCCACGGCGTTCTGCAGCAGTTCGCGCAGGTAGACCCTGGGACTGGAGTAGAGATGATGGGACAGCAGGTCCACCAGACCACGCAGGTCGACCTGGAACGTGTGAGGTGACGGAGATGCCTGGGATGACTGTGAGGTCTGGGAGTCCATCGCTGCAGCGCCGCGGGCTGGGGACGAGCACGGCGCGGGGTCGGGCGGTCCCGGTGGGGCGGTGACCGCGGATGATGGCCGGAGCGCGCCATCCTAGAGCCCGAGCGAGCCGTCTGACCAGGGGTTTCAGGACACGTATACGGCAATGTCAGTGGCGTGGTGTGCAATGGATCTCGTGCCCGCACTGGAAGAACCACTGGAACAACCGCTCAAGTCAGTGCTCGGCCCCGCCACCGCGAAGGTGATGGCCGAGCACCTCGGCCTGCACACCGTCGGCGACCTCCTGCACCACTACCCCCGCAGATACGAGGAGCGCGGCCAGCTCACCCACCTCGCCGACCTCCCCATGGACGAGCACGTCACCGTGGTCGCCCAGGTCGCCGACGCCCGTCTGCACAGCTTCGCCTCCGCCAAGGCCCCCCGAGGCAAGGGCCAGCGCCTGGAGGTGACGATCACGGACGGCAGTGGCCGACTTCAGCTGGTCTTCTTCGGCAGCGGCGTCCACAAACCCCACAAGGAGCTCCTGCCCGGCACGCGCGCGATGTTCGCGGGCAAGGTCTCGGTCTTCAACCGCCGCCTCCAACTGGCCCACCCGGCCTACGAACTGCTGCGCGGCGACCCCGGCGAGCCCGACGAATCCGTCGAGACCTGGGCCGGCGCCCTCATCCCGCTCTACCCCGCCACCGCCAAACTGGAGTCCTGGAAGATCGGCAAGGCGATCCAGACGGTCCTGCCCAGCGCCCAGGACGCCGTCGACCCCCTCCCCGCCACCCTGCGCGAGGGCCGCGGCCTGGTCACCCTCCCCGAGGCCCTCCTCAAGATCCACCGCCCGCACACCAAGGCCGACATCGCCGACGCCCGCGCCCGCCTGAAGTGGGACGAGGCCTTCGTCCTCCAGGTCGCCCTCGCCCGCCGCCGCCACGCCGACGCCCAACTCCCGGCCGTCCCGCGCAGACCCGCCCCCGACGGCCTCCTCACCGCCTTCGACGCCCGTCTCCCCTTCACCCTCACGGACGGCCAGCAGAAGGTCTCCAAGGAGATCTTCGACGACCTGGCGACCGAGCACCCGATGCACCGGCTGCTCCAGGGGGAGGTCGGTTCGGGCAAGGCTCAGCCCCTCGACTCGCTGGTGCTCACCCCCGCCGGTTTCCGTCGGATGGGCGACCTGCGGGTGGGTGACGAAGTCGTCGTGCCGGCCGGGGAGATCGCGTTGATCGACGGCGTCTTTCCGCAGGGAGAGCGCGATGTCTGGCGGCTGGTCCTCTCCGACGGAAGCTCCGTCGAGTGCGACGACGAACATCTCTGGATCGTTGGCACGAGTCGTGCGTGGCGCCGTGGTCAGGCTCCCAAGGTCATGACGACTCGGGAGATCCGCCTGGACACCGCCAAGGCCGGCGGATCTTCGAAGTGGCACGTTCCGGCAGCCACTCCGGTCGATCTTGGGGACGACTTCGGGCTGCCTCTCGATCCCTACCTGTTCGGCCTCCTGCTGGGAGACGGCTCATTCCGGCACCATCTGCGCCTGTCCACGACCGACGCGGAAATCCGTGAGGCGGCGGCGACGGCCGTGGCCCCCGAATGCCAGCTGGTTCCGGTGCAGGGATCCCGCTGCGACTACACGATCCAGCTGACCGGCCGCGATGGAGGCGTGCGCCATCCGGTGATCCAGGCTTTGCGGGACATGAACCTTTGGGGCGTGACGTCGCGTGGCAAGTTTGTGCCCGACGTGTTCAAGAACACCTCGATCAAGAACCGTCTCGCTGTACTCCAAGGGCTCATGGACACCGGCGGCACCCACACGGGTGGCCTCAGCGCCTCGTTCTGCTCAGCCTCGCCCAGGCTTGCGGAGGATGTCGCCTGGCTGGTCCGCTCGCTGGGAGGCCGGGCGCGGATCCTGCCGAAGCGGGCGGAGTTCACCGTCTCCGTGTCCCTGCCCGACCTGTACGCCCCGTTCAGGCTGACGCGCAAGGCCGAACAGCTGGGTCCCCGCCCGAAGCACCACACCTTCCGGCGCGGAATTCGCGCGGTCGAGTACGTGGGACGAAAGCCGGTCCAGTGCGTCAGCGTCGCCCACCCGAGCCACGCTTACGTCACCGACAACTTCACGGTCACCCACAACACGATGGTCGCCCTCCGCGCCATGCTCGCCACGGTCGACGCCGGCGGCCAGGCGGCGATGCTCGCGCCCACCGAGGTCCTCGCCCAGCAGCACCATCGCTCTGTCGTCGAGATGATGGGCGACCTGGCCGAGGGCGGGATGCTCGGCGGATCCGAGCAGGCGACCAAGGTCGTGCTGCTGACCGGGTCCATGGGCATGGCCGCACGCCGGCAGGCGCTGCTCGACCTCGTCACCGGAGAGGCCGGCATCGTGATCGGCACGCACGCGTTGATCGAGGACAAGGTCCAGTTCCACGATCTCGGGCTGGTCGTGGTCGACGAACAGCACCGCTTCGGCGTCGAACAGCGCGACGCCCTGCGCGGCAAGGGCAGGCAGCCCCCGCACCTGCTCGTCATGACGGCCACGCCCATCCCGCGCACCGTCGCCATGACCGTCTTCGGCGACCTGGAGACCTCCGTCCTCGACCAGCTGCCGGCCGGCCGGTCGCCGATCGCCAGCCATGTCGTCCCGGCCGCGGACAAGCCCCACTTCCTGGCGCGCGCATGGGAGCGCGTGCGAGAGGAGGTGGGCAACGGCCACCAGGCGTACGTCGTCTGCCCCCGGATCGGTGATGAGGAGGACGACCCGAAGAAGGCCGGCAACGCCAAGAAGAAGTCCCCCGAGGACGAGGCCGAGAAGCGGCCCCCGCTCGCTGTCCTCGACATCGCCGACCAACTCGCCAAGGGCGCGCTCCAGGGCCTCCGGGTCGAGGTCCTGCACGGCCGCATGCCCCCCGACGACAAGGACGCCGTGATGCGCCGCTTCGCCGCGGGCGACACCGACGTCCTGGTCGCCACGACCGTCATCGAGGTCGGCGTCAACGTCCCGAACGCCACCGCGATGGTGATCATGGACGCCGACCGCTTCGGCGTCTCCCAGCTGCACCAGCTGCGCGGCCGGGTGGGGCGTGGCTCGGCCCCCGGCCTCTGCCTGCTGGTGACGGAGATGCCGGAGGCGAGCGCGGCCCGCCAGCGCCTCAACGCGGTCGCCGCCACCCTCGACGGCTTCGAGCTCTCCCGCATCGACCTGGAACAGCGCCGCGAGGGCGACGTCCTCGGCCAGGCCCAGTCCGGCGCCCGCTCCAGCCTGCGCGTGCTCGCCGTCATCGAGGACGAGGAGGTCATCGCGGAGGCGAGGGAGGAGGCGGTGGCGGTGGTTGCCTCCGACCCCGAGCTGAGTGCCTATCCGGGCTTGCGCACGGCCCTGGACGCCCTCGTGGACGAGGAAAGGGAGCAGTACTTGGAAAAGGGCTAGAGGCGAGGTCGCGCACGACACAAACCGCGCCCTCACCTCCGCCTGCGAGACTGAACCAGTAACCGCCCCCGAACAAGGACCCGAGATGACCCGCGTGATCGCCGGCGCAGCCGGCGGACGTCGCCTGGCCGTCCCGCCAGGGACCGGCACCCGCCCCACCTCCGACCGCGCACGCGAAGGCCTCTTCTCCACCTGGCAGTCCCTGCTGGGCGGCGGCCCTCTCGACGGCGAACGGGTCCTCGACCTGTACGCCGGCTCCGGCGCGGTCGGCCTGGAGGCCCTCTCCCGCGGCGCGAGCCACACGCTCCTGGTCGAGGCCGACGCCCGCGCGGCCCGCACGATCCGGGAGAACGTGAAAGCCCTCGGCCTCCCCGGCGCCGAGGTCCGCGCGGGCAAGGCCCACCAAGTGATCCAGACGCCGCCGACAGCTCCGTACGAACTCGTCTTCCTCGACCCGCCCTACGCCGTGACGGACGACGATCTTCGCGAGATTCTGCTCACACTCCGTTCGGAGGGCTGGCTCACGCCGGAGGCGATCGTCACCGTGGAGCGCAGCACCAGAGGCGGGGAGTTCCACTGGCCGGACGGCTTCGAAGCGCTCCGGGCCCGTCGCTACGGCGAGGGAACGTTTTGGTACGGTCGCGCCGCCTCTACGTGCGAAGACGCACGATGACCGGACCGGAGAGCGAGGGACCACAAGTGCGCCGTGCCGTCTGTCCCGGGTCGTTCGACCCGATCACCAACGGACACCTCGACATCATTTCCCGCGCCTCCCGTCTGTATGACGAGGTCTATGTCGCGGTCATGATCAACAAGTCCAAGAAGGGCCTGTTCGAGATCGACGAGCGGATCGACCTGATCCGCCAGGTCACCGCCGAGTACGGCAACGTCCGGGTCGAGGCCTTCCACGGCCTCCTCGTCGACTTCTGCAAGCAGCGCGAGATCCCGGCCATCGTCAAGGGCCTGCGCGCGGTCAGCGACTTCGACTACGAGCTGCAGATGGCCCAGATGAACAACGGCCTCTCCGGCGTGGAGACGCTGTTCGTGCCCACCAACCCCACCTACAGCTTCCTCTCCTCCTCCCTGGTCAAGGAGGTCGCCACCTGGGGCGGGGACGTCTCCCACCTCGTTCCCGCGATCGTCCTGGAGGCGCTCAACGAGCGCCTGCGGAAGGACTGATGGGGCTACAGTCGTTCCGTCCGTCTCCAACCCAGCTGTAGAGAGTGGCGAGCAACCGGTGGACGTGCAGAAGAAGCTCGACGAGATCGTCACGGCGGTCTCCAGTGCCCGGTCGATGCCGATGTCGGCCTCGTGCGTGGTCAACCGCGCGGACCTGCTCGCCCTGCTCGAAGAGGTGCGCGCGGCCCTGCCCGACTCGCTCGCCCAGGCCCAGGAGCTGATCGGCGGCCGGGAACAGATGGTCGAGCAGGCCCGCCAGGAGGCCGAGCGGATCATCTCCACCGCGCACGCCGAGCGCGGTTCCCTCATCTCCGACACCGAGATCGCCCGCCGCTCCCAGGCCGAGGCCGACCGCATCCTCGCCGAGGCCCGCAAGGAAGCCGAGGACGTCCGCGCGGAGGCCGACGACTACGTCGACTCCAAGCTCGCGAACTTCGAGGTCGTCCTCACCAAGACGCTCGGCTCCGTCGGCCGCGGCCGCGAGAAGCTCCTCGGCACCGGTCCCGGCGTCGACGAGAACGGCTACGAGGACGAGGACGCCCCCGAGCGCAGCCACGACCCGGAGACCCTGCGCCGCGACGCCGACACGTACGTCGACACCAAGCTGGGCGCCTTCGAGGCGGTTCTCGCCAAGACCCTGGAGGCGGTCGGCCGCGGCCGTCAGAAGCTGCACGGCCGCATCGCCACGGACGACCTCGGCGCCCTCGCCGACGACAACACGACGTTCCAGCACTCCTCCGACGCCGACTACCTCGCCGACCTGACCGCCCTCGCCGAGCAGGACGCGGCGGCCGGACAGCCCGCCCAGCAGCAGTACGAGCAGCCGCAGGAGGCCTACGCCTACCAGCAGCAGCCGGACCCGTACGCCGGCGCCTACGGCCAGCAGCAGGGCTACGGCCGGCAGGACGCGTACGGCTACCAGCAGGCCGACCCCTACGCCTACCAGGGCTACGACACCCAGCAGGCCCCCTACGACCCCCACCAGGCCGCGCAACAGCCCCAGCAGTCGCACCAGCCCCAGCAGCCCCAGCAGTCCCAGCAGGGGTACGCGCTCGACGAGACCAGCCTCTTCGACACCGGCATGATCAGCGCCGAACAACTGCGCGCCTACGAGCAGGAACGCGGCCTGTAGGACCTGCCGGAACGGGGTCGCGCCCACCCGATTGGGCTGTGGGCGAAAGCTCCAGTATCCTGGCTCTTCGGTCGTGTGTACGTCCGCGATCACCGCTGCCAAGGGAACACTGAAGGGCGGCGACCCCGAGCTCAGCAGATCGAAAGCAGGAATGGCCCTGAACGCCCGCCTCGACCACCGCAAGCCTCTCGTGTTCGACACACACGAGCTGGGGCGGCGGCCTGGTGCGCTGCAGCGCCTGACCCGTGAGATCGACGCTCCCAAGGACCTCGGGATCCAGGGAGTGATCGGAGTGCCGGAAGGCGCTCCGGTGGAGCTCGAACTCCGGCTCGAGTCGGTCATGGAAGGTGTGCTCGTCACAGGCACCGCCCGTGCACAGGCCGAGGGGGAGTGCGTAAGGTGTCTGGAGCCGCTGGAGCTGGAGCTCGAAGCGGACTTCCAGGAGATGTTCTCGTACCCTGACGCCGATGACCGGGGCCGCCCCAAGGCGGAGCCGGTCGACGACGCCGAGGAAGACGAGGACAGGCTCTTCATCGAGGACGGCCTGTTCGACCTCGAGCCCGTGCTGCGCGATGCGGTGGTGCTCGCACTGCCGATGCAGCCGGTGTGCCAGGACGACTGCCTGGGCCTGTGCTCCGAGTGCGGAGCGCGGCTCACGGACGACCCGGGACACCACCACGACGCCGTCGACGTTCGTTGGGCGGCACTGCAGGGACTCGCCGGTTCACTCGGAGACGGCGAGAAGGACGAGATGAGCGGCGGCGCGCTTCCTTCAGCGCACGTCGACGAGAAGCAGGAGAAGTAGCCGTGGCTGTTCCGAAGCGGAAGATGTCGCGCAGCAACACGCGCCACCGCCGGTCGCAGTGGAAGGCTGCGGTCCCCACCCTGGTTGCGTGCGAGCGCTGCCACGAGCCCAAGCTGCAGCACATCGCGTGCCCGTCTTGCGGCACCTACAACAAGCGCCAGGTCCTCGAGGTCTGAGCGGCTGGTGAGAGGCTCCATGTCTGACGCCAAGGCGGACACGACCGCCAAGAAAAAGGCGGAGAACACGGCCTCGTCCCACACGCTTCTGGAAGGGCGGCTCGGCTATCAGCTCGAGTCCGCCCTTCTGGTGCGTGCGCTGACCCACCGTTCCTTCGCGTACGAGAACGGCGGCCTGCCGACGAACGAGCGGCTGGAGTTCCTCGGGGACTCCGTGCTCGGCCTCGTCGTCACGGACACGCTGTACCGCACCCACCCCGACCTGCCCGAAGGCCAACTGGCCAAGCTGCGGGCCGCGGTGGTCAACTCGCGTGCGCTGGCGGAGGTCGGTCGTGGCCTCGACCTGGGCTCCTTCATCCGGCTCGGCCGGGGTGAAGAGGGCACGGGCGGCCGGGACAAGGCGTCCATCCTCGCCGACACCCTCGAAGCGGTGATCGGTGCGGTCTATCTCGACCAGGGCCTCGAAGCGGCCTCCGAACTGGTACATCGCCTGTTCGACCCGCTGATCGAGAAGTCCTCGAACCTCGGTGCCGGCCTGGACTGGAAGACCAGCCTCCAGGAGCTCACCGCGACCGAAGGCCTCGGCGTCCCCGAGTACCTGGTCACGGAGACCGGCCCCGACCACGAGAAGACCTTCACTGCTGCCGCCCGCGTCGGAGGCGTCTCGTACGGCACCGGCACCGGCCGCAGCAAGAAGGAGGCGGAGCAGCAAGCCGCCGAGTCCGCCTGGCGCGGGATCCGCGCCGCGGCGGACGAGCGTGCCAAGGCGGTGCAGGCGGCCCCGGCCGTCGAAACCGTCGACGGCAGCCCGGACCCCGAGTCCGCCTCCGCCTGACCGAACAGCAGTTCAGTAGCACAGCAGTACGAGAGGAGCGCCCGCCCCCACGGGGAGGCGGGCGTTCCGTACGGGGGATCCCATGCCCGAGTTGCCCGAGGTCGAGGTCGTCCGACGCGGTCTGGAGCGGTGGGTCGCCCATCGCACGGTCGCCGACGCCGAGGTGCTGCACCCGCGTGCCGTACGCCGTCACCCGGCCGGCGCCGACGACTTCGCCCACCGCCTCAAAGGCCACCGCATCGGCACTCCCAGCCGTCGCGGCAAGTACCTGTGGCTGCCGCTGGAGGACACGCACCAGGCGATCCTGGCCCACCTCGGCATGAGCGGCCAGCTCCTGGTCCAGCCGCAGGACGCCCCCGACGAGAAGCATTTGCGCATCCGCGTGCGCTTCGCCGACACGCTGCCATCAGCCTCCCCCACGCTCGAATACGGCTCGCGCGGGGGCACCCCCATCGCGGCGGGGTCCACCGAACTGCGCTTCGTCGACCAGCGCACCTTCGGCGGCCTGTCCCTGCACGACACCACCCCCGACGGCCTGCCGGACGTCATCGCGCACATCGCCCGCGACCCGCTCGACCCGCTGTTCGACGACGAGGCCTTCCACCAGGCCCTGCGCCGCAAACGCACCACCATCAAGCGGGCCCTGCTCGACCAGTCGCTGATCAGCGGCGTCGGCAACATCTACGCGGACGAGTCGCTGTGGCGCGCCCGACTCCACTACGAGCGTCCGACCGCGACCTTCACCCGCCCGCGCACGCTCGAACTCCTGGGCCATGTCCGGGACGTGATGAACGCGGCCCTCGCCGTCGGCGGCACCAGCTTCGACAGCCTCTACGTCAACGTCAACGGCGAGTCGGGCTACTTCGACCGGTCCCTGGACGCGTACGGGCGGGAAGGCCTGCCCTGCAGGCGGTGCGCCACACCGATGCGCCGACGTCCGTGGATGAACCGGTCCAGCTACTTCTGCCCGAAGTGTCAGAGGGCGCCGCGCGTCCCGTCGTAGTGCTCGCGGGCCGTGAGGACGTCGTCCATCCGTCCTTCCAGCAGGTGGATGAGGGCGAGGAGGCGCTCGGCCACCTCGCGCCCGAGCGGGGTCAGCTCGTAGTCCACGCGCGGCGGGTTGGTGGGCTGGGCCTCGCGATGGACCAGGCCGTCGCGCTCCAGCGCGTGCAGCGTCTGGGACAGCATCTTCTCGCTCACACCGTCGACCCGACGGCGCAGCTCGTTGAAGCGCAGCGAGCCCTCGTACAGCGCACCGAGCGTGAGTCCGCCCCAGCGGCCCGTGACGTGCTCCAGCGTGCCGCGCGAGGGGCAGGCCTTGGCGAAGACGTTGAACGGGAGGTCCTGGTCCTCCGCGCGCACGTGGGTGATGTTCATGCCCCAAGCCTACGCCACTACACGAACCAAAGGGGTGCGCTAACTATTTGTTAGTGCACGCGATCCCTGCTGTGCGCCTCAGCCGTCAACAAGCCGCCCCAGGCTGCTTGATCGTTTCTGCGCGATCTCTTTTGCGTGCCTAGTAGCCGAAGTCCTGCGTCCACCAGGGTCCGCCGGACCCGAAGTGGACGCCGACGCCCAGCGTCTTGAAGTCGCAGTTCAGGATGTTCGCCTTGTGGCCGGGGCTGTTCATCCAGGCCTCCATGACCGCGGCCGCGTCGGCCTGGCCCCGGGCTATGTTCTCGCCGCCGAGGTCGGAGATGCCGGCCTTGGCCGCCCGGTCCCACGGCGTCGCCCCGTCCGGGTCGGTGTGGTCGAAGAAGCCCCGCGCCGCCATGTCGTCGCTGAACCTCTCGGCCAGCTTCGACAGCGCGCTGTTCGCGGAGAGGGCGCTGCAGCCGACCTTGGACCGCTCCTCGTTGACGAGCTTCAGCACCTCGGCCGCGGCCTGCGCCTCGGCCGAGACCGTCACCGGCGACTCGGCCCGCTGCGGCGCCTTGGTGACCGTCCTCTTCTTGGAGGGAGTGGTCTCCGGCTCCTTCGAGGGCGTGACCTCGGGCTTCTCGGTGGCCGTCTTGGTCGGCGCCGCCGACGAGGCGGAAGCGGAGGCGGACGGGGTGGGAGAGGCCGCGGACGGCGAGGCCGACCGGCCGGCGTCGCGGCTGGTCGACGTGGAGCCGCGCTCGGTGTCGGCGGAGCCGGACGTGCCGCCCTGCTCGGAGGCCGAGTTGGTCGGCGAGTCGGCGGCCTGCACCTTGTCGCCGGAGCCGCCGCCGAGCTGGTAGCCGTCGAGACCGGGCACCACACCCGTGGCCACCGCGACGGTGCCGATGGCGACCGCCGCGGACACCCCGAGCAGTCCCGTCTTGACCGGGGTGACGACCTTCCTCTTCCGGCGCCGGCTCGCACCGCCCCGGCCCGGCCCCGCCGGCCCGGCGCCGCCGTCCGGCGTGAAGCCGTCAGCCGCGAACACCGCGGTGTCGGCGCGGCCGTACCGGTCCTCCGTCGCGAACAGGTACTCCTGGCTCCTCGCGACGGAGTCGGCGTAGGCCTCCGGGTTCAGATACGGCGCGGTCCCCATCGTGGGGTGGTCGCCGGCGTACGAGTTCTGCTGGGTGTGACTGTCCGCGTGCGAGCTGTGCGTCTGTGTGACCCCCGTGGCGCGGCCCGTGGCGGCGCGGCCGGCGGCGGAGCGTCGGTGGCGTCCCATGTCCTTGCCTTCCTCGTCCGAGCGGTGTTCCCAACGGTCGGCCGGAGCCCGGGGCTACGCGCGCCTCCTGGGCCTTCTGGTCAACCTGACTCACCTGATCGGGTGAGTTTCAGATGAGAATCATTGGGTGGGGACGGTACCGCATGGGGCTGGGAGAGGAAGTGCCCCGAGTGACTTTGCCCGGTTAGGTTGCACCCATGAGCGAGGATGTACGGCTGGTCGCCTGGGTGCGCGGACGCGTCCAGGGCGTGGGATTCCGCTGGTTCACGCGGGCCAAGGCCCTGGAGATCGGCGGCCTGAGTGGTTTTGCTCTCAATTTGGCCGACGGACGGGTTCAAGTCGTCGCGGAGGGGACTCGTGAGGGGTGCGAGGGATTGCTGGGGTGGCTCCTGGGTGACGACACGCCCGGGCGCGTGGACGGAGTCACCGAGATCTGGGACACACCGCGCGGCGGCTACGACGGCTTCGCGATCCGCTGAGGACTGCGCGCGAAGCAGGCCCGGGTAAGCGGAGGGACGTGCCACTGGCACCTGCCCGCAGCAGAAAGGGGCAGGTGGTTGCCAAGAACTGCTTGCGGTGGGAGGCTCCGCACGTAAGGATGATCGCCACGCCTTGAGGTCCCCGCAGGAGTCGTAGCGCCGCCGTTTCGGCCGCGCGCCACCGGGATGCCCGCCAATACGGGGCGTGATCGTGTTGACCGTCAAACTTTTTGGTGAGACGCTGAAAGCACCCCGCGCACCTTAGCTGTTTGGCATGGATGAACGGCAGCACGAACAAGATCCTGTCAAACACCGCGGGTGCGAATCCCTCACGACCCACACCGCTTCGGTCGGTCACTCAGTGTGGAGGACCATCCATCATGGCAAAGGCGCTTCTCGGTTACGTCGGCGGCTCCGACCCGCGACTCCTCGCCGAGATGCGACGGCTCCAGCAGCGTGTACAGGACCTGGAATCCGAGCTCGGACGGATCCAGGCCGAGAACGACGCGCTGACGGCTGCCGCTTCTCACGACTCGCTTCTGGAGAGCATCGACGCACGCCAGGCGGAGCCTGCGCTCACCTGATCGCTGCACCGCTGCACAACGGCATAAGCAGTGGTCGGGCGGCTCACATCAACCGCGTCGGACCGCTAAGTTGTCAGAGTTTGCAAGGGACGCTTCGGCGTCCCTTCTTTCTTGCTCTTTCCCGCCCCCGTCTTCCTGCCCGTCTCCCAGCTCCGTCTTTCGCTCCCCCGCGCACCCTTTCAGTCTCTTAACGTTTGGTGTGCCCTGCGCGTTCATGGGTGAAACCGCGGGTTCATGGAGTGAGACACCCCCGGAAGGTAGAGTCCAGCGCCGTGCACCTCAAGGCCCTGACCCTCCGGGGGTTCAAGTCGTTCGCCTCGGCGACCACGCTCCGGTTCGAACCGGGGATCACGTGTGTCGTCGGTCCGAACGGCTCGGGCAAGTCCAACGTCGTCGACGCCCTGAGCTGGGTCATGGGCGAGCAGGGCGCCAAGTCGCTGCGCGGCGGCAAGATGGAGGACGTCATCTTCGCCGGCACCACTGGGCGTCCGCCCCTGGGCCGCGCCGAGGTGTCCCTGACCATCGACAACTCCGACGGCGCGCTGCCCATCGAGTACGCCGAGGTCACCATCACGCGGATCATGTTCCGCAACGGCGGCAGCGAGTACCAGATCAACGGCGACACCTGCCGCCTCCTCGACATCCAGGACCTGCTGTCCGACTCCGGCATCGGCCGCGAGATGCACGTCATCGTCGGCCAGGGCCAGCTCGACTCCGTCCTGCACGCCGACCCCATGGGCCGCCGCGCCTTCATCGAGGAGGCGGCGGGCGTCCTCAAGCACCGCAAGCGCAAGGAGAAGGCGCTCCGCAAGCTGGACGCGATGCAGGCCAACCTCGCGCGCGTGCAGGACCTGACCGATGAACTCCGGCGTCAGCTCAAGCCCCTGGGCCGCCAGGCGGCGGTGGCGAGAAGAGCCGCCGTCATCCAGGCGGACCTCAGGGACGCCCGGCTCCGCCTGCTGGCCGACGATCTCGTACGGCTGCGGGAGGCCCTGCAGACCGAGGTCGCCGACGAGGCCGCCCTCAAGGAACGCAAGGAAGCCGCCGAGCAGGAGCTGAGGAGGGCCCTCCAGCGCGAAGCCCTGCTGGAGGACGAGGTCCGGCAGCTGACGCCACGCCTCCAGCGCGCCCAGCAGACCTGGTACGAGCTGTCCCAGCTCGCCGAACGCGTCCGCGGCACGATCTCGCTCGCCGACGCGCGCGTGAAGAGCGCCACCTCCACGCCCCCGGAGGAGCGGCGCGGACGTGACCCCGAGGACATGGAGCGGGAGGCCGCCCGCGTCCGCGAGCAGGAGGCCGAGCTGGAGGCCGCCCTGGAAGCGGCCCAGCGCGCTCTGGACGACACCGTCGCCCACCGCGCCGACCTGGAGCGGGAGCTCGCCGCCGAGGAACGCCGACTCAAGGACGTCGCCCGGGCCATCGCCGACCGCCGCGAGGGCCTGGCCCGGCTGAACGGCCAGGTCAACGCGGCCCGTTCGCGCGCCGCCTCCGCCCAGGCCGAGATCGACCGCCTGGCCGCCGCCCGCGACGAGGCCCAGGAACGGGCCGTCACCGCGCAGGAGGAGTACGAGGCGCTGAAGGCGGAGGTCGACGGCCTCGACGCCGGTGACCAGGAACTGGGCGAACAGCACGAGACGGCCAGGCGGCGGCTCGCCGAGGCGGAGGCCGCCCTCACCGCCGCCCGCGAGGCGGCCACGACAGCCGAACGCCGGCGCGCCGCGACGCAGGCCCGCCACGAGACGCTGGCGCTGGGCCTCAGACGGAAGGACGGCACCGGAATACTGCTGGGCGCACGGGACCGGCTCACCGGAGTCCTGGGCCCCGCGGCAGAGCTGCTCACCGTGACGCCCGGCTACGAGGTGCCGCTGGCCGCTGCCTTCGGCGCGGCGGCGGACGCGATCGCCGTGACCACCCCGGCCTCGGCGGCCGAGGCGATCCGGCTGCTGCGCAAGCAGGACGGGGGACGGGCGGCGCTGATGCTGGCAGGGGCCCCGGAGTCGCCGATGCCGCAGATCGCGGCGCCCCCCAGGGGCGCGGGCGCGCCCGGCCACGACGAAACCGCGGACGACCGCCGGCCCGCTGCCGCGCCTCCCGGGGAGCGGTTCGCCGCCGACCTGGTCCGCGGACCCTCCGAGCTCCTGCCCGCCGTACGGCGGCTGCTGCGCGGGATCGTCGTAGTCGGCACCCTGGAGGACGCCGAGGAACTCGTCTACGCGCGGCCCGAGCTCACCGCCGTCACCGCCGAGGGCGATCTGCTCGGCGCGCACTTCGCGCATGGCGGGTCCGCCGGGGCGCCCAGTCTCCTCGAGGTGCAGGCCTCCGTCGACGAGGCCGCCGCCGAGCTGGAGGAGCTGGCCGTGCGGTGCGAGGAGCTGACCGGGACTCAGCATGCGGCGGGGGAGCGGCGCCGGGAGTACGCCGCACTCGTCGAGGAGTTGGGGGAGCGGCGGCGGGCCGCCGACCGGGAGAAGTCGGCCGTGGCCCAGCAGCTCGGGCGGCTCGCGGGCCAGGCGAGGGGCGCCGCGGGCGAGGCCGAGCGGTCCGCCGCCGCTGCGGCGCGGGCGCAAGAGGCGCTCGACAAGGCCGTAGAAGAAGCCGAGGTGCTCGCCGAACGGCTGGCCGTCGCCGAGGAGATGCCGGTCGAAGAGGAGCCCGACACCTCCGTGCGGGACCGGCTCGCCGCCGACGGGGCCAACGCACGCCAGACCGAGATGGAGGCGCGGCTCCAGGTCCGTACGCACGAGGAACGGGTCAAGGGGCTGGCCGGACGGGCCGACTCGCTGGACCGGGCCGCGCGGGCGGAACGCGAGGCACGCGCGCGTGCCGAACAGCGGCGGGCGCGGCTGCGGCACGAGGCCGCCGTCGCGCAGGCCGTGGGCTCCGGCGCGCGGCAGCTGCTCGCGCACGTCGAGGTGTCCCTCGGGCGGGCCGAGGCGGAGCGGGTCGCCGCCGACGCGGCCAAGGCGCGGCGCGAGCAGGAACTGGCCGCCGCCCGCACCGCCGGGCGCGATCTCAAGGCCGAGCTCGACAAGCTGACGGACTCGGTCCACCGGGGCGAGGTGCTCGGCGCCGAGAAGCGGATGCGGATCGAGCAGCTGGAGACCAAGGCGCTGGAGGAGCTGGGCGTGGAGCCCGCCGGGCTGGTGTCCGAGTACGGGCCGCATCAGCTCGTGCCGCCCTCGCCGCCCGCCGAAGGGGAGCAGCTCCCCGAGGATCCCGAGGACCCGCGCAACCAGCCCCGGCCGTTCGTGCGGGCCGAGCAGGAGAAGCGACTGAAGGCGGCTGAGCGGGCGTATCAGCAGCTCGGCAAGGTGAACCCGCTGGCCCTGGAGGAGTTCTCCGCGCTGGAGGAACGGCACAAGTTCCTCAGCGAGCAGCTGGAGGACCTCAAGAAGACCCGCGCCGACCTGCTTCAGGTGGTGAAGGAGGTCGACGAGCGCGTCGAGCAGGTCTTCACCGAGGCGTTCCGGGACACGGCGAGGCAGTTCGAGGGGGTCTTCAGCCGGCTGTTCCCCGGTGGTGAGGGCCGGCTGATCCTGACCGATCCCGACAACATGCTCACCACGGGTGTGGACGTGGAGGCCCGGCCGCCGGGCAAGAAGGTCAAGCGGCTCAGCCTGCTCTCCGGCGGCGAGCGGTCGCTGACCGCCGTCGCGATGCTGGTGTCGATCTTCAAGGCCCGGCCCAGCCCCTTCTACGTCATGGACGAGGTCGAAGCCGCCCTCGACGACACCAACCTGCAGCGGCTCATCCGCATCATGCAGGAGCTGCAGGAGTCCTCGCAGCTGATCGTGATCACGCACCAGAAGCGCACGATGGAGGTCGCCGACGCGCTGTACGGCGTGTCCATGCAGGGCGACGGTGTGTCGAAGGTGATCAGCCAGCGCCTCCGCTGACCCACATGCGTTCAAGAAGTGAACACATGTGACCCTCTCGTGTCTGTGATCTCACAATTCCCCCCGTTTGATTTTGAGACTTGAAGGCATAGTCTCTGAAACGTCGAATTTACCTTCAGGTACCACCTATCTGGGGGTCCCACGAGGGAGTGGAACGTGACCACAGCGCAGGCACAGAAGTCAGGAGCCAGGACGGCTCACCCCGATCATCTCGGGCATGTCATCTTCATCGCGGCGGCGGCCGCGATGGGCGGCTTCCTCTTCGGGTACGACAGCTCCGTCATCAACGGCGCCGTCGAAGCGATCAGGGACCGCTACGACGTCGGCTCCGCGGCCCTGGCGCAGGTCATCGCCATCGCCCTGATCGGCTGCGCCATCGGCGCCGCCTACGCCGGACGGATCGCCGACCGCATCGGCCGCATCCGGGTCATGCAGATCGCCGCCGTGCTGTTCACCGTCAGCGCCGTCGGCTCGGCCCTGCCCTTCGCGCTGTGGGACTTCGCCATGTGGCGCGTCGTCGGCGGCTTCGCCATCGGCATGGCCTCCGTCATCGGCCCCGCCTACATCGCCGAGGTCGCCCCGCCCGCCTACCGCGGACGCCTCGGCTCCTTCCAGCAGGCCGCCATCGTCATCGGCATCGCCATCTCGCAGCTGGTCAACTGGGGTCTGCTGAACGCCGCCGGCGGCGACCAGCGCGGCAAGCTCATGGGCCTTGAGGCCTGGCAGGTCATGCTCGGCGTGATGGTCGTCCCGGCCGTCCTCTACGGCCTGCTCTCCTTCGCCATCCCCGAGTCCCCCCGCTTCCTGATCTCCGTCGGCAAGCACGACCGAGCCCGCGAGATCCTCGAAGAGGTCGAGGGCAACAGGTTCGACCTGGACGCCCGAGTCACCGAGATCGAGCACGCCATGAAGAGCGAGCACAAGTCGACCTTCAAGGACCTGCTCGGCGGCGGCTTCTTCTTCAAGCCGATCGTCTGGATCGGCATCGGCCTGTCGGTCTTCCAGCAGTTCGTCGGCATCAACGTCGCGTTCTACTACTCCTCGACGCTGTGGCAGTCGGTCGGCGTCGACCCGACGGACTCGTTCTTCTACTCCTTCACGACGTCGATCATCAACATCGTCGGCACCGTGATCGCGATGATCTTCGTGGACCGCGTCGGCCGTAAGCCGCTCGCCCTCATCGGCTCCGTCGGCATGGTCGTCGGCCTCGCGCTGGAGGCCTGGGCGTTCAGCTTCGACCTGGTCGACGGCAAGCTCCCGGCCACCCAGGGCTGGATCGCCCTGATCGCCGCCCACGTGTTCGTCCTCTTCTTCGCCCTGTCCTGGGGTGTCGTCGTCTGGGTCTTCCTCGGCGAGATGTTCCCCAACCGGATCCGCGCCGCCGCCCTGGGCGTGGCCGCCTCCGCACAGTGGATCGCCAACTGGGCCATCACCGCGAGCTTCCCGTCCCTGGCCGACTGGAACCTCTCCGCGACCTACGTGATCTACACGTTCTTCGCCGCGCTCTCCATCCCGTTCGTCCTCAAGTACGTCAAGGAGACGAAGGGCAAGGCGCTGGAGGAGATGGGCTGAGCCTCGTACCAGAGGCTCCCGTCGAGCTCGAGGAGCCGGGCTGAGTCCCCGCTGCCCGCTCCTCGACACCCCTAGGAGTTGTCTTCAAATGTCACGCCCACATCAGGAGCGAGGCGAGCGTGACAGCTGCCTGGTAGGACTCGGCGGTCTTGTCGTAGCGGGTC
>NZ_JBITCT010000025.1:9340-145823 GCF_044453465.1 Streptomyces sp. NPDC051677 | reverse complement strand
GTCTCGCCCACCCATTCGCCCATCGCCACAAGACGAGTCTGGCCCTGCCGCTCATGCGGCAGGGCCAGAACCCAAGATCTTCATCGACCTTCTAGCCGTTTGAGCCTCCGAAGATGCCGCCGTTGCCGTTGCCTCTGCTGTTGCCGGTCGTCTCGGTGATGGTCGGCGTCGGGGTGGTGTCCCCTGTTCCGCCGCTGTCGTTTCCGTTGGTCGTTCCACCGTTGCCGCCACAGAAGAAGCCGGAGCACGTCTCGGTAGCCGAGGGCGACGGCTCCACCTTCGTCTCACTGGGAGACGGGGAAGGCGACGGCTCCTCCTCCTCGGTCTCGGTGGCCGAAGGAGTCGGAGTGGGGGACGGCTCCGCGTTGACGACCTCACCGATCGGCTCGGGCTCGGGGAAGTCCTTCGGCTCCGTGCCCTTCAGCGCCTCGGCCATGTAGTCGTGCCAGATCTGCGCCGGGAACGAGGCTCCGTGGATCTTCTTCTGGCCACCCGTACCGAACATCTCCAAGAACGTACGGTTCTTCTTCGACTCGTCGTCGTCGTAGCGGAACATGGTCACCGCGGTCGACAGCTGCGGGGTGTAACCCACGAACCAGGCCGACTTGTTGCCGTCGGTGGTACCGGTCTTGCCCGCGACCTGACGGCCGGGCAGCTGGGCGTTGGTGCCGGTGCCGTCCTCGACCACGGTCTTCAGGACGTCGGTGACGTTGTCGGCGACCTTCTCGGTGAAGGCCTGCTTCGTCTTGTTCTCGTGCGTGAAGATCTGGCCCTTCTCGCTCGTGACCTTCTCCACCGAGTACGGATCACGCTGCTTGCCGCTGGAGGCGAAGGTGGCGTACGCGCCGGCCATCCGGATCGCGCTCGGGTCGGAGATGCCGATCGAGAACGACGGGAAGCCGCTGTTGGTGAGGCTGGACTCCTTCAGGCCCGCGCTGACGGCGGCTTCCTTCACCTTGTCCAGACCGACGTCCATGCCGAGCTGCACGAAGGCGGAGTTCACCGACTCGCGCATCGCCTCCCGCAGGTCGATCTTGTAGTCGGGCGCATTGCCGACGGAGACGTTGCCGTCATTGGTCTGCAGCCACTCCTCGCCCTTCTCGTTCTTCCAGACCGTGCGGTCATAGTTCTCGATCTTGAGCTTGTTCTTCCCGCTGAACAGGCTCTTGGGGGAGACGATGGTGCGTTCGTCCTGCGCCTGCGAGGACCCCAGTTCCGGGTCGCGCACGCCCCAGGTCATCGCGGCCGCCAGCACGAACGGCTTGAACGTCGAACCGACCTGGGCACCGGTCTGGTCGGCGTTGTCGGTGAAGTGCTTGGTGGCGTCCTCGCCGCCGTAGATGGCCCGGATGGCACCGGTGTCCGGTTCGACGGACGCCCCACCGAACTGGACGTGTGTGTCCTCCGGCCGTTTCTCCGGCTTGATGTTGGCCTTCTGGACCTTGGTGACCGACTCCTCGAGCTCCTTGACCTTGTTCTTGTCGAAGGTCGTGTAGATCGAGTAGCCGCCCTGCTGCAGGAGGTCCTGGGTGATCCCGGTCTCCTTGCTGTGGGTGACCAGGTAGCCGTTGGCGAGGTCGACGAGGTAGCCGATCTGCCCCTTCAGGTCGGTGTTCGACCGGGGGTTCTGCCACTTGGGCAGCGTCGTGTACTGGGCCCGCTTAGAAGCGTTGAGGTGGCCGTACTCGACCATCTTGTTCAGGGTGTCCTGCATCTGCCGCAGGGCCCGCTTGCTGTTGGCCGCGGGCGTGGCGCCGGTCGGATCGACGGAGGTCGCGCCGGCGGGGTCGTAGTACGTGGCGCCCTTCAGCATGGCGGCCAGGAAGGCGCACTCGCCCGGGTTGAGCTTGATCGCGTCCTTGTTGAAGTAGGCGCGGGCGGCGGCCTGGATTCCGTAGGCGTTGCGCCCGTAGTACGCGGAGTTCAGATAGCCGGCCATGATCTGGTCCTTGTCGACCTCGGCGCCCACCTTTATGGACACGAAGATCTCCTTGAACTTTCGGGAGATCGTCTGCGACTGGTCGTTCAGCATGGCGTTCTTGACGTACTGCTGGGTGATGGTCGAACCACCCTGCGTCTGTCCGCCCCGGGCCATGTTGAACACGGCGCGGGCGATGCCCTTGGGGTCGATGCCGCTGTCGTCGTAGAAGGTCTTGTTCTCCTGCGAGATCACCGCCCAGCGCATCTCCTCCGGGATCTGCGAGAGGTCGATGTTCTGACGGTTCGTCTCACCACCGGTGGCAACCATCTGGCTGCCGTCCTTCCAGTAGTAGACGTTGTTCTGAGCCGTCGCCGTCTTGGCGATGTCCGGGATGCCCACCATGGCGTACCCGATGCCCGCCACCGCCACCAGGCTGCCGACGAAGCCGACGAACAGGCCCGCGACGAGCTTCCAGGAGGGCATCCAGCGCTGCCAGCCGTACTTGTCGGCGCGCGGGTAGTCGATCAGGCGTTTACGGTCGGACGCCGCGCGCCCTCTGCCCCGTCCGGGGCCGGTCGGGGCGCCACGGCGGCCCCCTGCGGGTTCGGCCGCTCTGCGCCGCCCGCCCGAGTTTCTCTGGGACGCGCGCCGGGCTTCGGTGCGGCTGCCGTTCGGCAGTTCCTCGCCTGCGGACCCGGTACCCAACCCGTAGTCGGAAGGAGATCCGGTGGCGCCTCGCGGTGCCGCGCGGCGGCCGGAGGACGGACCGGACTGGCCGCGTCGGGCCGCGGCACGTCCGCCTCCCTGCGGCTGCGGCGGTTTGCGACGGTGCTCGCTCATCGAACGATTACTCCTCGGGCAGGCGCATCCGTGCGCGCCTGGAAAGGGCGGCTGGTTTCCTGTCCCCCCGATGTACGGATGCGGTCGGTCGCGCATTCATCCGTACTGCACCGAGGACCTCGACGCCCCCCGGCGTCTCATGGGTCCCGGTGGTGTGCATGGCGCACAGACTACGCACCGTCAAAACCTGCCTAGGCCCGAAGTTCACCCCAAATGGGGCAAGTCACCTGCAACGAATCAGTGATGTGATCCCGTTCACCATCCCCCCTCTTGTCGCATCCGGAAGGCCGTTCTATCGTCGTGATGTATCGAGTCGATACATCAGGGCGACATAAGGACGAGAGGAGGCGACCATGAGCCGGCGTGCCGGGATCCTCGAGTTCGCCGTCCTGGGCCTTCTTCGCGAGTCCCCGATGCACGGCTATGAGCTGCGTAAACGACTCAATACGTCATTGGGCGTGTTCCGTGCGTTCAGCTACGGCACGCTCTATCCCTGCCTCAAGACGCTGGTCGCCAACGGCTGGTTGATCGAAGAGCCGGGAAACACCTCCGAGGACGCCCTCGCCGCTCCACTCGCAGGGCGTCGCGCCAAGATCGTCTACAGATTGACGGCGGAGGGCAAGGAGCACTTCGAGGACCTGCTCTCGCAGACAGGCCCCGACGCGTACGAGGACGAACACTTCGCCGCCCGTTTCGCCTTCTTCGGGCAGACGTCGCGCGATGTTCGCATGCGCGTACTGGAAGGCCGGCGCAGCCGGCTGGAGGAGCGCCTGGAGAAGATGCGCGCCTCCCTGGCCCGCACGCGAGAGCGCCTCGACGACTACACACTCGAGCTCCAGCGCCACGGGATGGAGTCCGTGGAGCGCGAAGTGCGCTGGCTGAACGAGCTCATCGAGAGCGAGCGGGCCGGACGGGACCTGAAGGGTTCCGCGTCCGGGGAGTCCGCTCAGCAGAACACCACATCTGGATCGTCGGGCGTCCTGCCCCGTCCCGGGGACACCCCCCAGGCGGATACGCCCGACGAAACCGCCACGTGAGCGCCCACTCAGGGCCTCACTCGTACACACAGGGAGCAACCGGAATGGGTTCGGTTCGCGTAGCCATCGTCGGCGTGGGCAACTGCGCGGCGTCGCTGGTGCAGGGCGTCGAGTACTACAAGGACGCCGACCCGGCGTCCAAGGTCCCGGGCCTGATGCACGTGCAGTTCGGGGACTACCACGTCGGTGACGTCGAGTTCGTCGCCGCCTTCGACGTCGACGCGAAGAAGGTCGGCCTCGACCTCTCGGACGCCATCGGTGCCAGCGAGAACAACACCATCAAGATCTGCGACGTCCCGAACAAGGGCGTCACGGTCCAGCGCGGTCACACCCTCGACGGTCTCGGCAAGTACTACCGCGAGACCATCGAGGAGTCCGCGGAGACCCCGGTCGACGTGGTGAAGGTCCTCAAGGACAAGCAGGTCGACGTTCTCGTCTGCTACCTGCCCGTCGGCTCGGAGGACGCGGCGAAGTTCTACGCCCAGGCCGCCATCGACGCCAAGGTCGCGTTCGTCAACGCCCTTCCGGTCTTCATCGCCGGCACCAAGGAGTGGGCGGACAAGTTCACCGAGGCGGGCGTCCCGATCGTCGGCGACGACATCAAGTCGCAGGTCGGCGCCACCATCACGCACCGTGTGATGGCGAAGCTGTTCGAGGACCGCGGCGTCCGTCTCGAGCGCACCATGCAGCTCAACGTCGGCGGCAACATGGACTTCAAGAACATGCTGGAGCGCGACCGCCTCGAGTCCAAGAAGATCTCGAAGACGCAGGCCGTCACCTCGCAGATCCCCGACCGCGACATGGGCGCGAAGAACGTCCACATCGGCCCGTCGGACTACGTGGCCTGGCTGGACGACCGCAAGTGGGCGTACGTCCGCCTCGAGGGCCGCGCCTTCGGCGATGTCCCGCTGAACCTGGAGTACAAGCTCGAGGTCTGGGACTCCCCGAACTCGGCCGGCGTCATCATCGACGCCCTGCGTGCCGCGAAGATCGCCAAGGACCGCGGCATCGGCGGCCCGATCCTGTCGGCGTCGAGCTACTTCATGAAGTCCCCGCCGGTCCAGTACTTCGACGACGAGGCCTACGCCAACGTCGAGAAGTTCATCCGCGGCGAGGTCGAGCGCTAGCTCGACCCGGACCGGAAAATTCGCTCCTGCCAGGGCTGAGAAGGGTCCCCGGGTCGCATGACCCGGGGACCCTCCCCGTGTGTGAGGCTGTGCCCCATGGCCGTCGTCCGTGATCTGCGCGTCCTGCTGCGCCTGGGGAACTTCCGGCGCCTGCTCGCCGTGCGGCTGCTGTCCCAGTGCGCGGACGGCGTCTACCAGGTCGCGCTCGCCACCTACGTCGTCTTCTCCCCGGAGAAACAGACCTCGGCCACCGCGATCGCCTCCGCCATGGCGGTCCTGCTCCTGCCCTACTCGCTGGTCGGCCCCTTCGCCGGCGTCCTGCTGGACCGCTGGCGCCGCCGACAGGTCTTCCTCTACGGCAACCTGCTGCGCGCCCTGCTGGCGTCCGCGACGGCCGTCCTGATGATCACCCAGGTTCCCGACTGGCTCTTCTACGCCTCCGCGCTGTGCGTCACGGCGGTCAACCGCTTCGTCCTCGCCGGTCTGTCGGCGGCTCTGCCGCGCGTGGTCGACGGCGAGCGCCTGGTGCTGGCCAACTCCCTCTCCCCGACGGCCGGAACGCTCGCCGCGGTCGCAGGCGGCGGCCTCGCCTTCGTCGTCCGGCTGGTCATCGCGGACTCCGACGCC
The DNA here is from genome assembly GCF_044453465.1 of Streptomyces sp. NPDC051677. Classification (NCBI taxonomy): domain Bacteria; kingdom Bacillati; phylum Actinomycetota; class Actinomycetes; order Kitasatosporales; family Streptomycetaceae; genus Streptomyces; species Streptomyces sp. NPDC051677. Next base: position 140,271 of record NZ_JBITCT010000025.1, on the reverse strand, counting down.
GCGGTGGTGCTGCTGGGATGCGTACTGTATCTGTGCTCTGCCCTGGTGTCCCTGACCATGACCGCGGATCTGCTCGGGCCCGACCGTGACCTGATCCAGCCCCGACTGGCGACCGCGCTCAGGGGCACCGCCCGCGGCCTTTCGGCCGGCGTACGCCACCTGGCCGAGCCGAAGCGCAGGGAGGCGGCCTGGGCGCTCGGCTCGATCTCCCTGATGCGGTTCTGCTACGGCGCCCTGACCGTCATGGTGCTGATGCTGTGCCGGTATGCCTGGTCGTCCGATCCGGACGAGGGACTGGCCCTCCTGGGGCTCGCCGTGGGCATCTCCGGTGTCGGCTTCTTCGTCGCCGCGGTGGTGACCCCATTGGCGGCGGGACGACTGGGCCCGCTGCGCTGGATCGTCGTCTGCTCAGCGGCCGCGGCGGTCCTGGAGCTCGCCCTGATGCTTCCGTTCACCCAAGTCGCCACGTTCGTCGCGGCGTTCGTGCTGGGGTTGGTCACCCAGGGAGCGAAGATCGCCACCGACACCATCGTCCAGTCCTCAGTCGAGGACGGCTTCCGCGGCCGGATCTTCTCTCTCTACGACGTTCTGTTCAACGTCGCCTTCGTCGGCGCCGCCGGGGTTGCCGCCCTGATGCTGCCGCCTGATGGCCGTTCAGCAGCGTTGGTGGTCACGGTCGCCGTTATCTACGGAGCAATTGCTGGCGCTATGGCCCGCTTTGAGCGCCAGTAAGTGTCACATCAATGACACAGACTCCCCCTCGACTACAAGGTTGTCAGTGGGTCCCGGTAACTTACGTGCGTCTTACCTCGCGCGCTGATTTCGCGCCACACGTCCAAGTTTTCTAGGGGGACCCCCAAGTGTCGACTCCGCCGCCCCAGGGCCAGAACCCGTTCGCGCAGCAGGGCCAGCAGCCCTACGGCCAGTCCCAGGGCCAGGCCCCGTACCCGCCGCAGGGCGGCTACCCCCAGCAGCCCGGCCAGCCCGGCTACCCCACCGCCCCCTACGGCGCGGTGCCGCCGGAGCAGCCCCGCCGCAAGGTCAGCTTCAAGCTGATCAAGAACGTCGTCATCGTTCTCGCCGTCGCCGGTGTGGCCATCGGCGGCTACATATCCAGCCAGGACGACGCCGACACGGCGAAGGTCGGGGATTGCATGAGCATCAGCAACCCGGACAACGCCACAGACCCCGGCCTTGAGGTTGTGGACTGCAGCAGCTCCAAGGCCCGATACAAGGTCGCACAAAAAAAGGCCGACTCCTCCGGCTGCGACCGTACGAAGTATAGCGAATACACCGAAACGGGTGGCAGTGATGATTTCACCCTCTGCCTGACAGAGTATTCAGCAAAGTAGAAAAAATATACGCATGGGGAGAATTTTCATGCGAAACCCCCCTATGCATATATATGCTGGCATCTTGTAGCTCGAAATCAAGATCTCTGCGCCAATCTGACTCAATAGCTCCGTATGGCTGTGAGGCATACCACTTCTGCGGCGACCTCGACGCGCACGCGTGTTCGGGATGCCAAAATTAACGGGTATTTCCCCTTGAACCCAAACGGAGGAAATGTTGAAGCGCCGAATCTTAACTGGAATAGCCGCAACCGGCTTGCTTTCCGGTCTCCTTATAGCGTTCCCGACCACAGCGAGTGCTTACAGCTGTCTCGGGACAAACGGCTTCACCACCGTAAACGGCGTTAGGGTTGCCGTATACACGCTGCAGTGCAGCGGCGGCCCAAACTTCCGCGCCTACATCTGGTGCAAGGCGACCGTCGACGGTACCACCCAGAAGAAGTACTTCGGCGCATGGGTAAAACCCACCCAAGGCACGTCGGCAGCCTACTGCACACTCGCGTACAAGCTTAAGGCGAGCGTGGGGGCCGAGACGGGCTGACCCTGTCCGGTTTCTCTGCAAGAGTTGGCGTTTCACGTGAAATACCAACTCTTGCAGAGAAACGGGACAGCGAAGATGGAGCTGTAACTGGCCACTGCGTGGCGAACAAGACACCAGTGAATCGCCTTCTTGACTTGAAGTGGTCATGACTTATTGAATCAAGATCGACCACTCAGCAAGGAGGAAGTATGAAAAGAACTTTAGGCGTAGCAGGTCTCACGGCGGTCCTGTCGCTTGCGGCGCTCGCTGTCGCACCATCGGCAAGCGCAAGCACTGCCGACCGCAACGCCTGCCTCAGCGGCTTCAATGTCTGCGTGTGGCAAAACACGAACTGGGGAGGTAACCGCTTCGCCGCCAACAGCAGCTGGACCGGGAACTGTGCGAACTCGCTGACTCTCGGACACTCAGTGGCAAACGGTGGGCCCCGCAGCGTGCGCTTCTACTCGGCAGATGGCTGCACCGGCTCCTACTTCGACATCAGGGCTGACGATTACTCGGCGAGCACGCCGTTCGCGGTCCACAGTTTCAAGAGACTGTAGTAACTCCTGAGAAGCTATCACCGGCACGCTTTTCACGTGAAACCGGTCATGTTTCACGTGAAACATGACCGGTTTCACGGCCTCAGTCCTGCTGGGCCCACCACTCCTTGAGGGCCTCCACCGCCGCGTCGTACCCCATCGGGCCGTGCTCCAGACGCAGTTCCAGCAGGTGCTTGTACGCCTTGCCGATGGCAGGGCCGGGGCCGATGCCCAGGATCTCCATGATCTGGTTGCCGTCGAGGTCCGGACGGATCGCGTCCAGCTCCTCCTGCTCCTTCAGCTCGCTGATGCGCTCCTCCAGCCCGTCGTACGCCCGTGAAAGAGCGACCGCCTTGCGCTTGTTGCGCGTCGTGCAGTCCGAGCGGGTCAGCTTGTGGAGGCGTTCGAGCAGCGGGCCCCCGTCGCGTACATAACGACGTACCGCGGAGTCCGTCCACTCGCCCGTGCCGTACCCGTGGAAGCGCAGGTGGAGCTCGACCAGGCGGGAGACGTCCTTCACCAGCTCGTTGGAGTACTTCAGAGCCGTCATACGCTTCTTCGTCATCTTCGCTCCGACCACCTCGTGGTGGTGGAACGAGACTCGTCCGTCCTTCTCGAAGCGACGGGTGCGCGGCTTGCCGATGTCGTGCAGCAGCGCGGCGAGGCGCAGGGTGAGGTCGGGACCGCTCTCCTCCAGCGCGATGGCCTGCTCCAAAACGATCAGCGTGTGCTCGTAGACGTCCTTGTGCCGGTGATGCTCGTCGCTCTCCAGGCGCAGGGCGGGCAGTTCCGGCAGCACATGGTCGGCGATGCCGGTGTCGACCAGGAGCGACAGACCCTTGCGGGGGTGCGCAGACAGGATCAGCTTGTTCAGCTCGTCCCGGACCCGCTCGGCCGAGACGATCTCGATGCGGCCGGCCATCTCGCCCATCGCCGTGACGACCTCGGGGGCGACCTCGAAGTCGAGCTGGGCGGCGAAGCGCGCCGCCCGCATCATGCGCAGCGGGTCGTCCGAGAAGGACTCCTCGGGCGTACTCGGGGTGCGCAGCACCCGCGCCGCGAGGTCCTCAAGGCCACCGTGCGGGTCGATGAACTCCTTTTCGGGAAGCGCCACGGCCATGGCGTTCACGGTGAAGTCACGCCGGACGAGGTCCTGCTCGATGGAGTCGCCGTACGACACCTCGGGCTTGCGCGAGGTGCGGTCATACGCCTCGGAGCGGTACGTCGTCACCTCGATCTGAAAGCTTCGATCAACGTCTCCGACGCGGGCGTCTTTCTGGACGCCGACGGTACCGAAGGCGATCCCGACCTCCCAGACCGCGTCCGCCCACGGCCGCACGATCTTCAGGACGTCCTCGGGCCGGGCGTCGGTGGTGAAGTCCAGGTCATTGCCGAGCCGGCCGAGCAGCGCGTCCCGGACCGAGCCGCCGACCAGGGCGAGAGAGAACCCGGCCTCCTGGAAGCGGCGGGCGAGGTCGTCGGCGACAGGGGCGACCCGTAGCAGTTCGCTCACCGCACGGTGCTGCACCTGGCTCAGGACGCTGAGATTGTCTTCGTTGGCGTTCGGCACAACAGAAGAGGGTACGTGGCCCACAGAGCCGCAGGCTCCCCGTTTTGGGGCAGACGGACATCTCAGCCGATAGGGATGCAAGGCTGTCTCTTGCCGCCTCGGCCGGTACTTCTCTCCATACGCATACATAGCGGACGACCCGACGGTGTTCTGCGATCTTGTGGAGCAGACCGCGGCACTTCCCCTCAGCGCGCATCGTTACCATGCGTGGACGCACATCCGACGACCACTGACGACGACGAGGGACGGGCGAACGCGTGGCCGAGGCGGCAGACTTCCCGGGGATGAGTCCCTCACCTGCCCGCCGGTGGCTGCGGCGCACCGGCGCACTGCTCGCCGGGGCGCCTCTGCTGGCCGGTCTCCTCCAGCTGCCCGCCGCCCCCGCGCTGGCCGCCGGCCAGTCCTCCGCCAAGGAGGCCTCCGACACGGGCACCGTGGCCGTCGCCGTCGACTCACTGACCCCGGGCGCCCCCTCCGACGGGGACACCCTGACCGTCTCCGGCACGGTCACCAACAACGGCAAGCGGGCCGTCACCGACGCCCATGTGGGTCTGCGGGTGGGTTCCGCGCTCACCACCCGCTCGGCGATCGACAGGGTCGCCAAGCAGGCGGACGCCCTCCCCGGCGACGACGGCTCCGAAGTGGGCGGCAAGTACATCGCCGCGTTCGCCAAGCTCACGCCGGGCGTGGCCCAGCACTTCAGCATCTCGGTCCCGGTCGACAAGCTCGACCTCGGCGAAGACGGCGTCTACCCGATCGGGGTCGCCCTCTCCGGAGAGACGTCAGCGCAGCCCTGGGAGAAGGTGCTGGGCATCCAGCGGACCTTCCTGCCCTGGCAGCCCGACGAGGCGGACACCCAAACCCGGACGACCGTGCTGTGGCCGCTCATGTCCACCGTGCACATGACGGCGGAGACAGGTTCGAACGCGCAGCAGACGCCGGTGTTCCTGAACGACGACCTGGCCACGGAGATCGCTCCCGGCGGCCGCCTCGACCAGCTCCTGAGCCTGGGCAGGGAACTCGACGTCACCTGGGTGATCGACCCGGACCTGCTGGCGTCCGTCGACGCCATGACCGGCAGCTACCGGATCCGTGGCGACGGCGACACCACCACGGCGGGCACCCACCAAGCGCTCGCCAAGCAGTGGCTCGACGACCTGCAGGACGCGGTGACCGGCAAGGAGGTCGTCGCACTGCCCTTCGCCGATCCCGACCTGGCTGCCCTCGCCCACAACGGCACCGGCGTCACCGGCTCACTGAGCCAGCTCAAGGAAGCCACCGATGTCGCCGCCACCACGGTGGAGACCGTGCTCCACGTGACACCGAGCACCGACTTCACCTGGCCGGTGGACGGCGCCGTCGACCCGTCGATCGTCAAGGTCGCCACCTCCGCCGGCGCCGACAAGGTGATCGCGCGCAGCGACAGCCTGGCGGAGACCGGCGATCTCTCCTACACCCCGTCCGCGGCCCGGCCCATCGGCGGCGGCACCACGGCGGTCGTCGCGGACGCGCGGCTGTCGACGGCGTTCCAGGGCGATCTGGTGAGGGCCTCGGCGTCCACGCTCGCCGTGCAGGAGTTCCTCGCGCAAAGCCTGGAGCTGAACCTGCAGACGAACAAGCAGCGCAGCATCGTCGTCGCCCCGCAGCGCATGCCGACCGCGAGCCAGGCCCGGTCGCTGGCGCAGGCCGTCACCCTGCTCCAGGGCGGCACCTGGTCGCAGTCCCAGCAGCTCGCGGCGACCGCCAAGGCCAAGCCCGACCCCCGCGCCACCACAAAGGTGCCGCCGAGTTCGGCGTACCCGTCCTCGCTGCGCAAGCAGGAGCTCCCCCGGTCAGCGTTCGAACAGATCGCGGACACGCAGGACGAGCTCGACAACTTCAAGGTGATCCTCACCAACGACGCCCGGGTGGTGACCCCCTTCGGGCGGGCCATAAACCGTGAGATGTCCACGTCGTGGCGCGGCCGGACCACCGCCACCAGCACGTTCCGCCAGGACGTGCAGGCGTATCTCGACAGTCTCACCGGCCAGGTCAAGCTGATCGACAAGTCGGAGACCAAGCTCTCCGGGCGCAGCGCCACGATCCCCGTGACCGTGCAGAACAACCTGGTGCAGGGCGTCGGCCACCTGGTGCTGCGGCTCACCTCGACCAACGACACCCGCCTGGAGATCGACGGCGACGTCTACGCGGAGCAGCGCATCGAGGTCTCCGGCGGGCACACCACGACGGTGAAGTTCCCCACGTCCGCCAACGTCAACGGCCAGACGACGGTGATCGCCCAGCTGTACACCGAGGACGGCCAGAAGTACGGCGACCCGGTCACCTTCGACGTGAAGGTCACCGAGATCACGGCCACCGTGATGCTGGTCATCGGCGGCGGCGTCCTGCTGCTGGTGTTGGCCGGCTTCCGTATGTACACCCAGCGCAAGCGTGCCGCGGCCCGGGAGGCCGAGGACGCCGGCGAAAACGGCGAATCCGCCGGGGAAGCCGAGGCCGGCGCCGACGGGGCTGGAGAGCCCGCCGACGGCCCGGAGACCCCCGAGCGCCCGGAGAACCGCAGCGAGGAAGAATCCGACGCCCGAGCCGGGGCAGGCGACCCGGAGCAGCCGAGTGACGAGACGCCGGACACCGCAGCGGAAAACGCGGACCCGTCCGCCACGGGTGAGAGAGTGGACCGTTGAGGATGTCGTGGCCGGTGGGCCGGGGACGATGAGGTGGGGTAACCATGAACGCGCCGTACGACGGTGACCGCGGCCAGGCCGCGGGCGGCTCGGGCCACCCCGGTGGCCCGCCGCCCGAGCACGGCCAGGTGCCGCCGCAGCACCCCGCGGACATGTATCTCCAGGACGCCTACGACCAGGACCCCTACCGGGCCCAGGACCTCACCGCGCAGGACCCGGTCGCCGAGGCGCTCTACGACCGTGCCGCGCACCCCCCGCCGCCCCCGGGCACGTACCAGCCGCAGCAGCCGTTGTACGGCCGGCCGCCGCAGTCCCCGTACGCCCCCGACCCGCATGTGTGGGCACAGACCCCGGCGCCCGAGCCGGAGGGTCCCACCCAGTACCTGCCGTACGGCGACGACCCGCGCACGACCCAGTTCGTGGGCGTGGACGACCTGGTGACGCACTCCGGTGAGGAGCAGCACCAGCCGGACGCGTTCGCCCACCTCTTCCGCGACCAGCAGCAGAGCGGCTCCCGCGGCCCGGCGGAGCCCCCGGCGGTGCCGGGCCCGGCCCAGGCCCCCGGCGGTCACGCGGCGGCCCCGCAGTACCAGACACCGCAGTACCAGACACCGCACTACCAGGCTCCGGCGGCGCCGCCGCCCGCGGCCGACCAGACCATGAACCTCACCGCCACGCCGGCTGCGGACCCCGCGCCGGCCGCCGCCGCCCCCGCAGCGAAGAAGGGCGGGCGGGCCTCGGGCCTGCTGAAGTCCAGCGCCGTCATGGCGGCGGGCACCATGGTCTCCCGCCTCACCGGCTTCGTCCGCTCCGCGCTGATCGTCTCGGCGCTCGGCGTCGGTCTGCTGGGCGACACCTTCCAGGTCGCCTATCAGCTGCCGACGATGATCTACATCCTGACCGTCGGCGGTGGCCTCAACTCCGTCTTCGTGCCGCAGCTCGTGCGGGCCATGAAGGAGGACGAGGACGGCGGCGAGGCGTACGCCAACCGCCTGCTGACGCTGGTCATGGTGGCGCTGGGCGTGCTCACGGTCGCCGCGATCGCCGCGGCGCCGGTGCTGATCCGCCTCCTGTCCGACTCGGTCGCAAGCGACCCGGCGGCCAACGAGGTCGGCATCACGTTCGTCCGCTACTTCCTGCCCTCGATCTTCTTCATGGGCGTCCACGTGGTGATGGGCCAGATCCTCAACGCGCGCGGGAAGTTCGGCGCGATGATGTGGACGCCGGTCCTGAACAACATCGTCATCATCGTGACGCTGGGCATGTTCATCTGGGTCTACGGCACCGCCGCCGACTCCGGCATGAAGGTCACGACCATCCCGCCGGAGGGCGAACGCCTCCTCGGCATCGGGGTCCTGCTCGGCCTGGTCGTACAGGCCCTCGCGATGATCCCGTACCTGCGCGAGACCGGGTTCCGGCTGCGGCTGCGCTTCGACTGGAAGGGCCACGGCCTCGGCAAGGCGGCGACCCTCGCCAAGTGGACCGTCCTGTTCGTCCTGGCCAACCAGGCCGGCGCGCTCGTCGTCACCCAGCTGTCCACGTCAGCCGGCAAGGACTCGCCGGTCGACGGCACCGGGTTCGCCGCCTACGCCAACGCCCAGCTGATCTGGGGCCTGCCGCAGGCCATCATCACCGTCTCGCTGATGGCCGCCCTGCTGCCCCGCATCTCCCGCTCGGCGGCCGAGGGCGACGCCGGCGCGGTCCGTGACGACATCTCCCAGGGCCTGCGCACCACCGCCGTCGCGATCGTGCCGATCGCCTTCGGCTTCCTCGCGCTCGGCATCCCGATGTGCACGCTGATCTTCGGCTCCTCCGGCACCAGCGAGGCCACGAACATGGGCTTCATGCTGATGGCCTTCGGCCTCGGCCTGATCCCCTACTCCGTGCAGTACGTCGTCCTGCGCGCCTTCTACGCCTACGAGGACACCCGGACGCCCTTCTACAACACGGTCATCGTGGCCGCGGTCAACGCGAGCGCCTCGGCGGTCTGTTACTTCGTCCTTCCGGCCCGGTGGGCCGTGGTCGGCATGGCGGCCTCTTACGGCCTCGCGTACGCGATCGGCGTCGGCGTCGCCTGGAACCGGCTGCGCAAGCGGCTCGACGGCGACCTCGACGGCTCCCACGTGCTGCGGACGTACGCCCGGCTGTGCATCGCCTCCGTACCGGCCGCCGTGGTCAGCGGCCTCGCCTGCTACGGCATCGGCCACAGCCTGGGCCAGGGCGTCCTCGGTTCCTTCGCGGCGCTGGTGGCCGGCGGGGCCCTTCTGCTCGGCATCTTCTTCGTCGCCGCCCGCCGCATGCGCATCGAGGAGCTCAACTCGCTCGTCGGCATGGTTCGCGGACGACTGGGTCGCTGAGTCGGGAGGCAGGCGCACAACCATCGTCCGCCGCCGCGTGTCGTGCATAGCGGCGGACTGTGGGCACAATTGGGTTCGGCGTCGGACGGCGCGCACGAGGTCGGACGGCGCGCATTGAGTGGGGAGGCAGGAACGACGGTGGCGGAACGGAGCACAGCTGCCGTCGACGTGGCAGACAACAGCGGTGACGAGCCGCTGACCGCACAAGCGGACCAGTCCACGGCCGACGGGGTGGTCAAGAACCGGGAGCAGGACACGGACAGCGACGAGGCACAGGGGAGTGGCGGGGCGGAGCGTCCCGGGAAGCAGGCCTCACCGCCGGAGCTGCACAGCGGTCACAAGCTCGCCAGACGCTATCGCCTCGAGGAGTGCGTCACCCGTCTGGACGGTTTCAGCAGTTGGCGTGCGGTCGACGAGAAACTCCGTCGTGCCGTGGGCGTCCACATCCTGCCCGCGGACCACGCACGGGCCCGTTCGGTGCTGGCCGCGGCGCGTTCCTCCGCCCTGCTCGGCGATCCCCGCTTCGTCCAAGTGCTGGACGCCGTCGAGGAGAACGACCTGGTCTACGTCGTTCATGAGTGGCTGCCCGACGCCACCGAGCTGACCGCGTTGCTCGCGGCCGGGCCGCTGGAGCCGCACGACGCCTACCAGATGGTCAGTCAGATCGCGTCCGCCATGGCCGCCGCCCACCGCGAAGGCCTGTCGCATCTGCGGCTGAACCCCAACGCCGTACTGCGCACCTCCTCGGGTCAGTGGCGCATCCGCGGCCTCGCCGTGAACGCCGCCCTGCGCGGCATCACCACCGACACCCCTCAGCGCACCGACACCGAGGCGATCGGCGCCCTGCTGTACGCGGCGCTCACCCAGCGCTGGCCGTACGAGAACGACGCCTACGGCCTGTCCGGGTTGCCCAAGGACATCGGGCTGATCGCCCCGGACCAGGTGCGCGCGGGCATCCACCGGGGCCTGTCGGAGCTGGCCATGCGCGCCCTCGTCAACGACGGCGCGACCGCCTCCCGGCACGAGGCCGCCTGCACCACGCCCGAGGAGCTGGTGAAGGCGATCGGCGAGATGCCCCGCATCCGCCCGCCGGAGCCCTCGTTCGCAGCACCGCCCGAGTACCAGCGCACCACGTACCAGCAGGGCACGTACGGTCGGCCGTCGGCGCACCCGGGCGTCACCCAGGCCGTGCCGGCCCCGCCGCCCCCGCTGCAGAGCCGCACCGGCAAGGCCCTGAAGTGGGCGGTCTCCGCCCTCCTCATCGCCGCCCTCGGCCTGGGCAGCTGGCAGCTCGCGGACGCCCTGATGAACCAGAGCGGGTCCGACGACACGAACCAGAACCAGACGACGGACGACGGTGACAAGGGCAGCGCCGCGCCCAAGCCGGTCAAGACGCTCAAGATCCAGGACGCCGCCGAGTACTACCCGGACGGCAACCCCCAGCACGCCGGCGACGCGCAGCTCACCTACGACGGTGACAGCTCCACGTACTGGCGGACCTATTCGTTCGACGGCGGCCCCGTGCTCGCGCCCTTCAAGAAGGGCGTGGGCATCGTCTACGACCTGGGCTCCGAGCAGAGCGTTTCGACCGCCTCAATAGGGCTTCACTACGGAGGCAGCTACACGGCGGCGACCCTGTACGCGGCCGATTCGCTCTCGTCGTCGGCTCCCCTCAGCTCCATGAAGAAGATCGCCGCCGCTCAGACCTCGGGGACGGAACTCAAGATCTCCGCCAAGTCGCCCGTGAAGACGCGGTACGTTCTCGTATGGATCACCGCCGCGCCGCGCTCGGGACAGGACGAGTACAGCCGCGAGGGCTACAAGCAGGCCATCACCGACGTGAAGTTCAGGGGCTGACGTCCCACCGGAGGGGGGAGGAGGTCCGATGGCGGAAGGCGCCGGATATGACGGAGTGAGCGACCAGGACCTCCTCACTCGCCACGTCGAGGGCGACCCCGACGCCTTCGGCGAGCTCGTGCGGCGTCACCGTGACCGGCTCTGGGCGGTGGCCCTGCGCACGCTGGGAGACCGCGAGGAGGCCGCTGACGCCGTCCAGGACGCCCTCGTGTCCGCTTACCGGGCCGCACACACCTTCCGTGGCCAGTCCGCCGTCACGACCTGGCTGCACCGCATCACGGTGAACGCCTGTCTGGACCGCACCCGCAAAGCGGCTTCCCGCAAGACCTCACCGGTCGACGACACCGAGCGACTGGAGCAGCTGCTCGAGCCGCACGAGGCGGCGTCGGCACCCGCGGAACGCAACGACCTGCACCGCCAGCTCCTCGAAGCACTCGGCACCCTCCCGCCCGATCAGCGGGCGGCCCTCGTCCTCGTGGACATGCAGGGCTACCCGGTCGCCGAAGCCGCGCGCGTGCTCGACGTGCCCACCGGGACCGTGAAGAGCCGCTGTGCCCGGGGCAGAGCCAGACTTCTGCCGCTGCTCACCCATCTACGGCCCGACGCCGCCGGCGGCGACAGAGAAACCCGCGCAGGACGGAACCGTGCGCAGGGGACATCCGTCCCACCGGCAGCGGAACCTCGGGACGAGGGGCCGGGCAACGCCGGGACAGGCGATTCAGCTGCTGTGAAGGGCGGAGGTGGGCGAGCGTGACATCGAAGACGGACACGACCGGGCACCCGGACGTCGCGGAGATCTCCGACCTCACCGAGGGCCTGCTCGCTCCCTCCCGAAGCGCCGATGTGCGTCGGCATCTGGACACCTGCGAACTCTGCGCGGACGTCCACGCCTCGCTGGAGGAGATCCGCGGTCTTCTGGGCACTCTCCCCGGCCCGCCGCGGATGCCGGACGACGTCGCCCACCGCATCGATGCCGCACTCGCCGCCGAGGCCCTGCTGAACGCCGCCCCCTCGGAAAACGAGGATGCTCGGGAGAGTTCCGCCGTGGCGGCCGACGGCGACGTGGACGCACTCCATGTTTCACGTGAAACAACGACGGCGGCGGACCGACCTGCGGGGCATGCCCGCGCCACCACCACAGGCCCGGGCCGCAAGGACCGCAAGCGGGCCGGACGCCGCAAGGTCGCCGTCCTCGGCGCGGTCTTCACAGCCGCGGCGCTGGGACTCGGTTCCGTCCTCGTGTCATCGCTCACGGGCAGCGGGCCGGGCAACACGGCCCATCAGTCCACCGGGCCGGACACGTTTTCCGCGAGCAAGCTGGAGTCACAGGTCACCGATCTCCTGGCCGAGGCCAGCAGCTCCCGTTCATCGCAGGGCGTGAAGGCCAACGGCCAGTCCAGCCCGCAGAACAGGACTTTCCTGCAGCCCGCCGCCGTGCCCCCCTGCGTGCAGCGAGGCATCGGCCGCAGCGATGAGGCGCTCGCCGTCAAGGACGGCAGGTACCAGGGGACGGACGCCCTGCTTGTCGTGCTGTCCGACACCTCCGACAGCACCCGGGTCCACGCCTACATCATGGACAAGACCTGTGTGAAGCATCCGTCGTCGAGCCCCGCCAAAGTTCTGTTGAGGAACTCCTACACGCGTCACTGACGGTCGACGGCTCGTCTCGTTCCCGCGTCCGTATTCCCCGTGGCATCCCCTTCGGTGTCGTCCCTCCGTGTGCCCGGACACACCGGGAATGCACGCCCCTTAGGATCCGTTGGGTGGGGTGAGAGTCCAAGAAGCTCCCCCGGTCGACCGACGCAGTCCAGAGACGAGGAAATAAGCCGTGAGCGACGTCCGTAACGTGATCATCATCGGCTCCGGGCCCGCCGGCTACACCGCGGCCCTCTACACCGCACGCGCGTCGCTGAAGCCGCTGGTGTTCGAAGGGGCCGTCACCGCGGGCGGTGCCCTGATGAACACCACCGAGGTGGAGAACTTCCCGGGCTTCCAGGACGGCATCATGGGCCCCGAGCTCATGGACAACATGCGCGCCCAGGCCGAGCGCTTCGGGGCCGAACTGATCCCCGACGACGTCGTCTCCGTCGACCTCACCGGTGAGATCAAGACCGTCACGGACACTGCCGGCACGATCCACCGTGCGAAGGCAGTCATCGTGACGACCGGCTCCCAGCACCGCAAGCTCGGTCTGCCGAACGAGGACGCCCTGTCCGGCCGCGGTGTCTCCTGGTGCGCCACCTGTGACGGCTTCTTCTTCAAGGAGCAGGACATCGCCGTGATCGGCGGCGGCGACACCGCGATGGAAGAGGCCACGTTCCTCTCCCGCTTCGCCAAGTCCGTGACGATCGTCCATCGCCGGGACACCCTGCGCGCCTCCAAGGCGATGCAGGAGCGCGCCTTCGCCGACCCGAAGATCAAGTTCGTCTGGGACAGCGAGGTCGCCGAGGTCCAGGGCGACCAGAAGCTGGCCGGGCTGAAGCTGCGCAACCTCAAGACCGGCGAACTCTCGGATCTGCCGGTGACCGGCCTGTTCATCGCGATCGGCCACGACCCGCGCACCGAGCTCTTCAAGGGCCAGCTCGACCTCGACGAGGAGGGCTACCTCAAAGTCGCCGCCCCCTCCACCCGGACGAACCTGACGGGTGTCTTCGCCGCGGGTGACGTGGTCGACCACACCTACCGCCAGGCGATCACCGCGGCCGGCACCGGCTGCGCCTCCGCCCTCGACGCCGAGCGCTACCTCGCCGCTCTCGCGGACGAGGAGCAGGCCGAGCCCGAGAAGACCGCTGTCTGACCCTCTCCCTCCCCACCGCACAAGGAAAATAAGGAGCCCCCTGTGGCCGGCACCCTGAAGCATGTGACCGACGCCGACTTCGATGAGGTCGTCCTCAAGAGCGACAAGCCTGTCCTGGTGGACTTCTGGGCCGAGTGGTGCGGCCCGTGCCGCCAGATCGCTCCCTCGCTCGAGGCCATCGCCGCCGAGCACGGCGACAAGATCGAGATCGTCAAGCTCAACATCGACGAGAACCCGACTACGGCCGCCAAGTACGGCGTCATGTCGATCCCGACCCTGAACGTCTACCAGGGCGGCGAGGTCGCGAAGACCATCGTCGGCGCCAAGCCGAAGGCCGCGCTCGTCCGCGACCTGGAGACCTTCATCTCCGAGTGATGCGCAGAGCCGTCCCGCCGACGGCCGATGTTTCACGTGAAACACGATGGGGCCGACCCGCAAGGGTCGGCCCCATCGCTTTGCCCCACACAGCGCGTTACAGCGGGCGCAGCGCCGGCTCCTTCTGGACCGCCCCCAGCAACCGGTCGAGGGCCATCTCCATGTCTTCCTTCCAGGAGAGCGTGGTCCGCAACTCCAGCCTCAGCCGAGGATGGACGGGATGGGGACGCACCGTCTTGAAGCCCACCGCCAGCAAGTGATCGGCCGGGAGCACACAGGCAGGCTCTTTCCAACGGGCATCACCGAACGCCTCGATCGCCTTGAAGCCCCGTCGCAGTAGATCCTTGGCGACCGTCTGAACCATCACGCGGCCAAGTCCCTGCCCCTGGTAGCCCGGCATGATGAACGCAGTCATCAACTGCACCGCATCCGGCGACACAGGACTCGTGGGAAAGGCCGTCGAGCGCGGAACATAGGCGGGCGGCGCATACAGGACGAAGCCCACGGGGACGTCGTCCACGTAGACGACCCGACCGCACGATCCCCAGTCCAGCAGGACGGCGGAGATCCAGGACTCCTTTTCCAAGGAGGACGTGCCCGCCTTCAGCGCGGCCGCACCACTGACGGGATCCAGTTCCCAGAAGACGCACGAGCGACAGCGCTTGGGAAGGTCCTGAAGGTTGTCCAGCGTGAGCGGTACAAGCCGGCGCCCCATGAAGGCTGTTCCTCGCTTCCTTCGCCCGCAGCATCGCGAGCGGCTGTCAGAGCGCTCCGTTCTCTGAGCAGACTGCCGACGAAGCCGCCGACCGCGCCCAGCCCCAGTCCGGCGCTCACCAATCCGGTCCGGCTCATCGTTCGCATGGCCCCCGCCTCCCGCTCCGAGGTACTGCCAGGTGGATGCGCCAAAGCCTCATCGCATCGTATCCACGATGCGATTCCCTCGATACCGCCTGAAAGCAAAGAGCGAGCCGTGTTCCGGTACACACCGGACACGGCTCGCTCAGAGCATCCGACGGCCGACACGGCCATCGGCCAAGCCGTGGCTCAGTCTTCCGTTTCCTCGGTGTCGCCCTCCACAAGGCCCTTCTGCAGGACAGGGCCCTCACCGGGAGCGAGCGTGCCGAGGATGCGCTCAAGGTCCTCCATCGACGCGAACTCGACGGTGATCTTGCCCTTCTTCTGCCCCAGATCGACCTTCACCCGTGTCTCGAAGCGGTCCGAGAGCCGGGTCGCAAGGTCGGTCAGCGCCGGGGAGACCCGGCCACCGGCGCGCGGCCCCTTGGCACGCTGAGCCGTCTGCGGACGCGAGCCCATGAGGGTCACGATCTCCTCGACGGCCCGGACCGAGAGCCCTTCGGCCACGATGCGGTGGGCCAGCCGGTCCTGCTCCTCCGAGTCGTCCACGGAGAGCAGCGCCCGGGCGTGACCGGCGGAGAGGACCCCCGCCGCGACCCGTCGCTGCACCGCCGGCGAAAGCTTCAGCAGACGCAAGGTGTTGGAGACCTGCGGACGGGATCGACCGATGCGGTCCGCCAGCTGGTCGTGTGTGCAGTTGAAGTCCTTCAGCAACTGGTCGTAGGCGGCTGCCTCTTCCAACGGGTTCAGCTGGGCCCGGTGGAGGTTCTCCAGGAGGGCGTCCAGGAGGAGCTTCTCGTCGTCCGTGGCTCGCACGATCGCCGGGATGGCCTCCAGGCCGGCCTCGCGGCAGGCCCGCCAACGCCGCTCACCCATGATGAGCTCGTAGCGCGCGGGACCGGTCTGGCGTACGACGACCGGCTGGAGGAGACCGACCTCCTTGATGGAGGTGATGAGCTCGTGCAGCGCGTCCTCGTCGAAGACCTCACGCGGCTGGCGCGGGTTCGGCGTGATGTGGTCGAGGGGGATCTCCGCGAAGTGCGCGCCGATGGGCGGCGCCGGCGTCTCCAGGACGCCACTCGCCGACAACTCCTCTGTTTCACGTGAAACATGCGGCAGCGTGGCCACCTTCGCCGCGGCCACCCCCCGGTCCGTCGTCAGAACCGGGACGGCTGCGGGAGACGTGGATCCCCCGCCTCCCACCGCGGCCTGCGCCGGTGTCTTCTCCGTCGGGGCAGCAGGGATCAAAGCCCCAAGGCCACGGCCCAACCCCCTCCGTCGCTCACTCACTGGATCCCCTCCACCATGCTCGGGTTGTTCTGGGCGCCGATATGGGCGTGCGTCGGGTCGTAACTGACGCCGACGCCCTTCAGCGCAAGCTCTCGTGCTGCCTCAAGGTAGGAGAGGGCGCCGCTCGATCCGGGATCGTAGGTCAGCACCGTCTGCCCATAGCTCGGTGCCTCGGAGATACGGACCGAGCGGGGAATGCTCGTCCGCAGCACCTCGTCACCGAAGTGGGTGCGCACCTCCTCGGCGACCTGCGACGCGAGACGCGTCCGGCCGTCGTACATGGTGAGCAGGATGGTCGACACATGCAAGGTGGGGTTGAGGTGCCCCCGTACCAGGTCGACGTTGCGCAGCAACTGCCCCAGCCCCTCCAGCGCGTAGTACTCGCACTGGATCGGGATGAGGACCTCGGCGCCGGCCACCAGCGCGTTGACCGTCAGCAGGCCCAGGGAAGGCGGGCAGTCGATGAGGATGTAGTCCAGCGGCTGTTCGTATGCCTGGATCGCTCGCTGAAGGCGGCTCTCACGTGCCACCAGGGAGACCAACTCGATCTCCGCACCCGCGAGATCGATCGTGGCGGGAGCGCAGAAGAGGCCTTCTACATCGGGTACGGGCTGAACGACTTCAGCGAGGGGACGGCTCTCGACCAACACGTCATAGATGGACGGAACCTCGGCATGGTGGTCGATCCCCAGGGCGGTGGACGCGTTGCCCTGTGGGTCGAGGTCGACCACCAGGACACGACCCCCGTGCAGGGCCAGGGAGGCGGCAAGGTTGACCGTCGTCGTTGTCTTGCCCACCCCGCCTTTCTGGTTGGCGACCACGATCACACGGGTCTGTTCAGGGCGTGGCAGGCCCTCGCCGGCGCGGCCCAGAGCCTCCACCGCGAGTTGGGCAGCACGACCGATCGGAGTGTCGTCCATGGGGGGCGGTGTTTCACGTGAAACATCCTCCCCGAACGACTCGGCACGGGGACCGGGGACCGGATCGGTCATCGGTCCCGCGATGTTGGCGTCGGACCGCAAGGATTCACTCTCCTCGACTTCAGGCTCGCAATGAACAGAGCCTCCCATGCCTTCGGGGTGGTGAACCAGTGAGGCCTGTTGTTCTGTGGAGAAATCCGCCTCTGTGGACAACTCCGGTACCTCATCGAGTGAACCGAGAGGCTTGCGGTCGCGGGGTTCGGCCGCGGCGCGGCCGCGGCTGATAATGCCGTGGAGCAGGGAGCGACGTTTCACGTGAAACACGATGCACAGCGCCCGCGGCCGGATCCTCGCGACACTCCGTGATGCGTAGGTTTGGCAGCTTGTGTGGAGTACGTCTCAGCGACGCCGCCGCGTACGGCCCGTGCGAGCCGCCTTGGCCCGTTTGGCCGCGAATCGCACACCGCCCGGGCTCTCCCCGACCTCGACCCGCACCACCGTGGACAGTGGATCGACGACGCCCTCGCCGACCTGCAGGATCGAGGTGCTCACGGCACCGAGCTTGTTCAGTGCCGAGGAGGCGCTCTTCAGCTCTTCCTCGGCGGCGTCGCCCTTGAGGGCGAGCATCTCGCCGTAGGGACGCAGCAGCGGAATACCCCAGGCGGCCAGGCGGTCCAGGGGCGCCACGGCACGGGCGGTCACCACATGCACCGGCGGCACCTTGCCCATGACCTCCTCGGCACGGCCCCGCTCCACGGTCACATGGTCGAGGCCGAGGAGTTCGACGACCTCGGTGAGGAAGTTAGTGCGCCGCAGAAGCGGCTCCAGCAGGGTGATCTTCAGGTCTTCCCGGACGAGCGCCAGCGGAATGCCGGGGAGGCCGGCACCCGAGCCGACGTCGCACACGGTCACGCCCTCGGGCACGACCTCGGAGAGCACCGCGCAGTTCAGAATGTGCCTCTCCCACAGGCGGGGCACCTCTCGTGGGCCGATGAGCCCACGCTGCACACCTGCCTCGGCCAGGAGCTCGGCGTATCGGACCGCATCACCGAAGCGATCGCCGAATACCTCACGTGCCACTTCGGGCGCAGGGGGGAGCTCCGCTGCCTCCGTCACGGGGGACCGTCCTTCCGTACCGCATCAGCGCTTCGAGCGCCGACCACCAGAACTACCAGGCTGACAAAGACCGGCCCCGTCTGCGCAACAGACGGGGCCGGGCATACGTACGTACCGAATCAGTTGGGCAGCACGACGACGAAGCGCTGCGGCTCCTCGCCCTCGGACTCACTGCGCAGTCCGGCGGCTTTGACCGCGTCGTGCACAACCTTGCGCTCGAACGGCGTCATCGGCTTCATCTTCACCGGTTCACCGCTGTTCTTCGCGTCGGCCGCGGCCTTGGCGCCCAGCTCGGAGAGCTCGGCGCGCTTCTTGGCACGGTAGCCCGCGATGTCCAGCATCAGACGGCTGCGGTCGCCGGTCTCCCGGTGCACGGCCAGGCGCGTGAGCTCCTGCAGCGCCTCCAGCACCTCGCCGTCCCGGCCGACCAGCTTGTGCAGGTCACGGGTGCCCGCGTCGCTGATGATCGACACAGAGGCGCGGTCGGCCTCGACGTCCATGTCGATGTCGCCGTCGAGATCGGCGATGTCCAGCAGACCCTCGAGGTAGTCCGCCGCGATCTCGCCCTCCTGCTCCAGGCGGGTCAGGGTGTCTGCACCCTCGGCGGCGGCGGAGGTGGTGCCTTCCGTCACGGGATGGGCTCCTTCTTACTTCTTGGACGGGGACTTGGGGCGCTGCGGGCCGCCCTTGCGCTGCCCGGACTGGGCCTTGCTGCGGCCTCCGGTGCCGGGCTTGGGAGCGGCCTGCTTCGCGGCGCCGGAGGGCTTGGTGTCCTCCGGCTCGTCGGATTTGCTCAGCGAGGTGGTCGAGGTGGTCTCGCCGGCCGCCTTGGGGGCCGTGGACTGGCGCTGGGACTTCGACTGCCGCTTGGGCTGCTGGCGCTTGGCGGCGGCGCTGGTCGGCGCGCCGTCCTCGGCCTGGACGGCTGCCTGGGCCTCGCTCTTGATCACGGTGCCGTCGGCCTGGGCCGCGAAGCCCACCTTGGTCAGACCGTTGATGAACTTGCGCTCGGCGTCGTTGCGGTCACGGCCCTTGGCCACGATGGCCTTGACGATGGCCCTCTCACCGCGGCTGCGGGTCTTGCCGTGGTGCGTGACGTGCTTGTACAGACGCTCCAGGTACGCGGCCTGAGCCTTGGAACCCGGCGTCGGGTTGTTGCGGATCACGTACATCTGCTGGCCCATGGTCCACACGTTGGTGGTCAGCCAGTAGACGAGGACACCGACGGGGAAGTTGATGCCGAAGACGGCGAACATGACCGGGAAGACGTACATCAGCATCTTCTGCTGCTGCATGAACGGCGTCTTCACCGAGGTGTCGACGTTCTTCGTCATCAGCTGGCGCTGGGTGAAGAACTGCGACGCCGACATCAGCACGATCATGATCGCGGTGACGACGCGGACGTCCGTCAGCGAGGCGCCGAGCGACTCCACCTTCGCCGAGCCGTCGGTGAACTTCGCGGCCAGCGGAGCGCCGAAGATGTGCGCCTTACGGGCGCTGGCGAGCAGCGACTCGTTGATGACGCCGATCGTCGAGCCCGTCGCGATGCCATTGAGCACGTGGTACAGGGCGAAGAAGAACGGGGACTGCGCCAGGATGGGAAGGCACGAGGAGAGCGGGTTGGTGCCCGTCTCCTTGTACAGCTTCATCATCTCTTCGGACTGACGCTGTTTGTCGTTCTTGTAGCGCTCCTGGATCTTCTTCATCTCGGGCTGGAGCGTCTGCATGGCCCGCGTCGACTTGATCTGCTTCACGAAGAGCGGGATCAGGCAGATACGGATCAGGATCACCAGAGACACGATGGACAGGCCCCAGGCCCACCCGGTGTCGGGGCCGAAGATGGCGCCGTACACCTTGTGGAACTGGACGATGACCCAGGAGACAGGTGTCGTGATGAAGCTGAAGAGGCTGGCAATCGTGTCCACTAATCATGCTCCTTGGGCATGGGACGGTGTCTCTGCGGCCGGGCCCGAAGGGAGGTTCTCTTCGGTGGCCGTTTCGGCGGCGGAGGTCCCGCCCCTGCGTGCACGCCAGGCGTCACGCAACATTTCGTGCCACCGCGGGCGCTTACGCGGCGGAACATGATCCACTCCACCCAGCGACCACGGATTGCACCGCAGGATGCGCCAGGCCGTGAGTGCGGTTCCCTTGATCGCGCCGTGCCGGTCGATGGCCGTGTAGCCGTAGTGGGAGCACGACGGGTAGTACTTGCACACCGGCCCGAGCAGTGGGCTGATCGTCCACTGGTAGAGCTTGATCAGAGCCAGTAGCGGGTACTTCATCGCGCGCCCCCTCCCAGTAGCCGTTGCAGGGCGGCATCCAGGTCTTGGGCCAGCTGTGCGTGGTCGGCGTCGCCCGCCCCGGGCAGCGCCCGTACGACTACCAGGCTACCGGGGGGGAACAGAGTGACTCGGTCGCGCATCAGGTGACGCAGTCTGCGCTTCACCTTGTTGCGCACGACTGCGCCTCCCACGGCCTTGCTCACGACGAAACCCGCACGCGTCGGGGGAGCGCTCTCCCCAGGCGCGTGCGGGTCCGTGGCACCGCTACGAAGATGGACGACGAGAGTCGGGCGTCCGGCCCGACGGCCCCGTCGTACTGCGGTCGCGAAGTCCTCGCGCCGCCTCAGCCGATGCTCGGTAGGCAGCACGACGTCATGACCTGATCAGGATCAGGCGGACAGGCTCGCGCGACCCTTGCTGCGGCGGTTCGCGAGAATCGCGCGGCCGGCACGGGTGCGCATCCGCAGGCGGAAGCCGTGGGTCTTGGCGCGACGGCGGTTGTTCGGCTGGAAGGTGCGCTTGCTCACTCGGGGGCTCCAGAAATCAATCGGTGGTGGCGGGGTGCCGTCCTGGCTGTCACCGTGCGCCCACGAGGTAGCTCGCGGTCAACGCCCGAGTGCACCGCTTCCCGATCACCTGACGCGATCTGTGCCCATCGGAGGCAGGCGGCAGCAGCCATCGACAACTCGACCTGGTTACGGTACGCGCGGCTACGCCATCCGGTCAAACCGGCAGTCACGGGGAGACACTATCCACAGGCTGGGGACAACAACTTGAACCGCAGCCGTCGCCCTGACTACCTTGGCTGAACTCCGATTCGTTCCTTTGTCCCTGCCCCCGCCCGATATGAATCCCCGCCGTCCCACAACCACACGTTCGTGGGACCCACGAGAGAGCGTGCCCTGTGGCTGACGTACCTGCCGATCTTGCCGCAGTGTGGCCACGAGTACTGGAGCAGCTCCTCGGTGAGGGCCGGGGCCAGGGTGTCGAGGTGAAGGACGAGCACTGGATCCGGCGCTGTCAGCCGCTCGCGCTGGTCGCGGACACCGCCCTGCTCGCCGTACCGAACGAATTCGCGAAGGGCGTCCTCGAGGGGCGCCTCGCCCCGATCGTCAGCGAGACGCTGAGCCGCGAGTGCGGCCGACCGATCCGTATCGCGATCACCGTCGACGACTCCGCCGGCGAGCCCCCGGCCCCGCCGGCGCCCCCTGTCCAGCAGCAGCCCCGCTACGAGGAGCCCGAACTCCCGTCCGGCCCGTACGACGGACCGCGGGACGGACAGCAGGACGGCCGCTACGACGGCGGATACGACCAGGCGTACGACAGCCAGTACGAGGGCTACGGCCGCCACCGCGCCGACCAGCTGCCGCCGACGCCCGGCGACCAGCTCCCCTCACGCCCGGACCCGCTGCCCACCGCGCGGCCGGCGTACCCGTCGGAGTACCAGCGCCCCGAGCCCGGCGCCTGGCCGCGGCCCCAGCAGGACGAGTACAGCTGGCAGCAGCAGCGGCTCGGTTTCCCCGAGCGCGACCCCTACGCGTCGCCTTCGTCGCAGGACCAGTACGGCGGGCCCGCCTCCCAGGACCCGTACGGTTCCCCGTCGCACGACTCCTACGGTCCGCCGTCGCAGGACTACCGCCCCCAGTCGATGGAGCGGCCGCCCTACGATCCGTCGCCGTACGAGCAGAAGCGTGCGGAGTACGAGTCGTCGCGCTCCGACTACGACCAGCGCGAGCCGGGCCGGCGTGAGCTGCCCGAGCCGCAGGCCGGTCCCGGGCATCCGCACCGCGGCGGCCCGGGCGGACCCGGCCAGCAGGGCTCGGGCGGTCCCGGGCCGTCGGGCGTGCAGTCCTCGGCGAAGGCCGGCCCCGGTGAGCCGACCGCGCGGCTGAACCCGAAGTACCTCTTCGACACCTTCGTCATCGGCGCCTCCAACCGGTTCGCGCACGCGGCCGCCGTCGCCGTCGCCGAGGCGCCCGCGAAGGCCTACAACCCCCTGTTCATCTATGGGGAGTCGGGTCTCGGCAAGACGCACCTGCTGCACGCCATCGGGCACTACGCGCGAAGCCTCTACCCCGGCACGCGCGTGCGGTACGTGAGCTCCGAGGAGTTCACCAACGAGTTCATCAACTCCATCCGCGACGGCAAGGGCGACAGCTTCCGCAAGCGGTACCGCGAGATGGACATCCTGCTCGTCGACGACATCCAGTTCCTCGCGGACAAGGAGTCGACGCAGGAGGAGTTCTTCCACACCTTCAACACGCTCCACAACGCCAACAAGCAGATCGTGCTGTCCAGCGACCGGCCGCCGAAGCAGCTGGTGACGCTGGAGGACCGGTTGAGGAACCGTTTCGAGTGGGGCCTGATCACCGACGTCCAGCCGCCCGAGCTGGAGACCCGGATCGCGATCCTGCGCAAGAAGGCGGTGCAGGAGCAGCTGAACGCCCCGCCGGAGGTACTGGAGTTCATCGCCTCCCGGATCTCGCGCAACATCCGGGAGCTGGAGGGCGCGCTGATCCGGGTGACGGCGTTCGCGTCGCTCAACCGGCAGCCGGTGGACCTGGGGCTGACCGAGATCGTTCTGAAGGACCTGATCCCCGGCGGTGACGACTCCACGCCGGAGATCACCTCGACGGCCATCATGAGCGCGACCGCCGACTACTTCGGCCTCACCATCGAGGACCTGTGCGGCAGCTCGCGCGGCCGCCAGCTGGTCACGGCCCGGCAGATCGCCATGTACCTGTGCCGCGAGCTGACGGACCTGTCGCTGCCGAAGATCGGCGCGCTGTTCGGCGGCCGTGACCACACGACGGTCATGCACGCGGACCGCAAGATCCGCAATCTGATGGCCGAGCGGCGCTCCATCTACAACCAGGTGACCGAGCTGACCAACCGCATCAAGAACGGCTGACGGCGCCGCGGCACGCGTCGCGAACCTCGCCGAGGGCGCCCCCGGAGGACATCCGGGGGCGCTTTTCGTCGTTCCGGAGGCCGGGCACGGGGGTCTGCGGGGCTCGGCGACGCTCGGCGACGGCCGTCCGCCGCTCACCCGTTGTTCGATTACTGGCCGGGTTACGGCCACTCTCCACAGATTCGGTGACTTTTTCCCGTCCACACCCTGGGGACCGGGAAGTTGTCCAGACTGTATCCACAGGCGTCCCGGGTGAGGGACGATCGGACCAGGTCAACAGGCTGTGGATTCGTGGACGAAGGATCTCCACAGGCTGTGGACGAAGAAATGATCCACAGGCTGTGCATGAAGTTGTCCACCGGCAACCCACAGGCTGGGGCCGGTTGTCCCCAGCGATCTCCGGCTTCTCCACAAGTCTGTCCACTGTTCGGCAACCCGACGCGCCTCATCACCAGCTCGAGTGAAAGGCGTCACACGAAGTTGCCGGGTTGCCCTGTGGGAAAGACGGGTAAAGCTGGGGACGGCGCTGGGGACAAGTCGCCCCTCCCTGTGCATGGGGTGTGCAGAACTTTCTGTTCTCCACAGAAGACGCCGGTTATCCACCGCCTCCGCCCACAGGGCCAGTGGATAAAAAACAGCCCCTGAGCTGCGAAAACGGGGTTATCCACGGTATCCACAGGCCCTACTACTACTGACAACTAGAGAGAGCTGGGAATCCGTTTCGAAGCGGGGCCTGTGCACAACTCGCTCTTCGCTGCCCGGCCGCCCCTCGTCACGACTTGACCCCGAGGGGCACCGACTGACAGTGCGGTGCGTCAGACTGGTCCCCGATGGTCCTTCCCCTCGACGGGACCGACCACACCGAGACAGATGACGAAGGCCAGGCAGGGCGAGAAGCGCCGGCAACAGCAGGAGGCGGCAAGAGTGAAGATCCGGGTGGAACGCGACGTACTCGCGGAGGCCGTGGCCTGGGCGGCGCGCAGCCTCCCGGCCCGCCCGCCGGCGCCTGTCCTCGCCGGCCTGCTGCTGAAGTCCGAGGACGGCCAGCTGAGCCTGTCCAGCTTCGACTACGAGGTCTCGGCGCGGGTCTCCGTGGAGGCCGAGGTCGAGGAGGAGGGCACGGTCCTCGTCTCCGGCCGCCTGCTCGCGGACATCTGCCGCGCCCTGCCCAACCGACCGGTGGAGATCTCCACAGACGGTGTACGGGCGACGGTGGTCTGCGGCTCCTCGCGGTTCACCCTCCACACCCTGCCGGTGGAGGAGTACCCGTCCCTGCCGCAGATGCCGAACGCGACGGGCACGGTCCCCGGCGAGGTCTTCGCCTCCGCGGCCGCCCAGGTCGCCATCGCCGCCGGGCGTGACGACACGCTGCCCGTCCTCACCGGTGTGCGCATCGAGATCGAGGGCGACACGGTCACGCTGGCCTCCACCGACCGCTACCGCTTCGCGGTCCGCGAGTTCCTGTGGAAGCCGGAGAACCCGGAGGCCTCCGCGGTCGCCCTGGTGCCCGCCAAGACGCTCCTGGACACCGCCAAGGCGCTCACGAGCGGCGACAGCGTCATCCTGGCGCTGTCCGGCTCCGGCTCGGGCGAGGGCCTGATCGGCTTCGAGGGCGCGGGCCGGCGTACGACCACCCGCCTCCTGGAGGGCGACCTCCCGAAGTACCGCACGCTGTTCCCGACCGAGTTCAACTCCGTCGCCGTGATCGAGACCGCCCCCTTCGTGGAGGCCGTCAAGCGCGTGGCCCTGGTCGCCGAGCGCAACACCCCGGTGCGGCTGAGCTTCGAGCAGGGCGTGCTCATCCTGGAGGCCGGCTCCAGCGACGACGCACAGGCTGTGGAGCGTGTCGACGCCCAACTGGAGGGCGACGACATCTCGATCGCCTTCAACCCGACCTTCCTGCTGGACGGCCTGAGCGCCATCGACTCGCCCGTCGCCCAGCTGTCCTTCACGACGTCCACGAAGCCCGCGCTGCTCAGCGGCAAGCCGGCGCTGGACGCGGAGGCCGACGAGGCCTACAAGTACCTGATCATGCCGGTGCGCCTCAGCGGCTGACGCCGACGCCGTGGTCCGACCGGTTGTCCACAGACGGTGGACGACCGGGGCGGTCATGGGGGAGAAGCCTTCGGTGAATCCCCAGGTGGGACCGTACGTCTGAGCGCGTATGCCCACAGGTGTGCGTGACCGTCCGGGTTTAGGCTCGGACATGGGTACGAAGGTGCCCCACACGCCACACAGCGACCTAAGGAACAACTGATGGAGCTCGGTCTCGTCGGCCTCGGCAAGATGGGCGGCAACATGCGCGAGCGGATCCGCCGCGCCGGCCACACCGTCGTCGGATTCGACCGCAACCCGGACCTCGCGGACGTCCACAGCCTCAAAGAGCTCGTGGACGGCCTCGCGGCCCCGCGCGTGGTCTGGGTGATGGTCCCGGCCGGCGCGGCCACGCAGTCGACCGTCGACGAGCTCGCCGAGCTGCTGGAGCCGGGTGACGTCGTCGTGGACGGCGGCAACTCCCGCTGGACGGACGACGAGAAGCACGCCGAGGAGCTGGCCGCCAAGGGCATCGGCTTCGTCGACTGCGGCGTCTCCGGCGGCGTCTGGGGCCTGGAGAACGGCTACGCGCTGATGTACGGCGGCGAGAAGGAGCACGTCGCCAAGGTGCAGCCGGTCTTCGACGCGCTCAAGCCCGAGGGCGACTTCGGCGCGGTGCACGCCGGCAAGGTCGGCGCCGGCCACTTCGCGAAGATGGTCCACAACGGCATCGAGTACGCCATGATGCAGGCCTACGCCGAGGGCTGGGAGCTCCTGGAGAAAGTCGACTCCGTCACGGACGTGCGTGAGGTCTTCCGCTCCTGGCAGGAGGGCACGGTCATCCGTTCCTGGCTGCTCGAACTGGCCGTCAACGCCCTCGACGAGGACGAGCACCTGGACAAGCTGCGCGGCTTCGCACAGGACTCCGGCGAGGGCCGCTGGACCGTGGAGGCCGCGATCGACCACGCCGTGCCGCTGCCCGCGATCACGGCCTCGCTGTTCGCGCGGTTCGCCTCCCGTCAGGAGGACTCGCCGCAGATGAAGATGATCGCCGCGCTGCGCAACCAGTTCGGCGGCCACGCCGTCGAGAAGAAGTAATCCACAGGGTCGCCCCGCGATCCACAACCCTGGGGGAGGTCGGCGAACGACCATGCACGTCACGCATCTGTCGCTGGCCGACTTCCGCTCGTACGCCCGGGTCGAAGTTCCGCTCGACCCGGGCGTCACCGCCTTCGTGGGCCCCAACGGGCAGGGCAAGACCAACCTCGTCGAGGCCGTCGGCTACCTCGCCACCCTGGGCAGTCACCGGGTCGCCTCGGACGCGCCCCTGGTCCGCATGGGCGCCGACCGCGCGATCATCCGGGCGCAGGTCAAGCAGGGCGAGCGGCAGCAGCTGGTCGAGCTGGAGCTGAACCCGGGCAAGGCCAACCGCGCCCGCATCAACAGGTCCTCGCAGGTCAGGCCCCGTGACGTGCTGGGCATCGTACGGACCGTGCTGTTCGCGCCCGAGGACCTCGCGCTGATCAAGGGCGATCCCGGTGAGCGGCGTCGCTTCCTGGACGAGCTGATCACCGCGCGCTCCCCGCGCATGGCGGGCGTGCGCTCCGACTACGAGCGGGTGCTCAAGCAGCGCAACACGCTCCTGAAGTCCGCCGCGCTGGCGCGGCGGCACGGGGGTCGCTCCATGGACCTGTCGACGCTCGACGTGTGGGACCAGCATCTCGCGCGCGTGGGCGCCGAACTGCTCGCCCAGCGGCTCGACCTGGTGGCCGCGCTCCAGCCGCTGGCGGACAAGGCGTACGAGCAACTGGCCCCGGGCGGCGGTCCGGTCGCCCTGGAGTACAAGCCGTCGGCGCCGGGTGAGGCGCACACGCGTGAGGACCTCTACGGGCAGTTGATGGCCGCGCTCGGGGACGTCCGCAAGCAGGAGATCGAGCGGGGCGTCACCCTCGCAGGGCCTCATCGGGACGATGTGATTCTCAAACTCGGCCCCATGCCCGCCAAGGGATACGCCTCCCACGGCGAGTCCTGGTCCTACGCGCTCGCCCTGCGGCTGGCCTCCTACGACCTGCTGCGGGCCGAGGGCAACGAGCCGGTGCTGGTCCTGGACGACGTCTTCGCCGAACTGGACGCCCGGCGGCGGGAGCGGCTGGCCGAACTGGTCGCGCCCGGCGAGCAGGTGCTGGTGACGGCGGCCGTCGACGACGACGTACCGCATGTGCTGGCCGGGGCGCGGTACACGGTGTCCGAGGGGACGGTGGAGCGGGTATGAGCGCCGACGAGCCGGCCCCGAAGAAGGCGCCCGAGCCGTCCGGCGTCGACCTCGCGCGCGTGGCGCTCAGGGCGGCCCGCGAGCAGGCGCGCGCGCGTGGGGACGCGGCACAGCAGAAGAAGCAGGCCCGGCGCGGGGGCGGTCTGCGCTCCGGCGCGCGCGCGGACGGCCGCGACCCGATGGCGCTGGGCGCCGCGATCAACCGGCTGCTCACCGAGCGCGGCTGGGAGGCGCCGGCTGCGGTGGGCGGTGTGATGGGCCGGTGGCCGCAGATCGTCGGCGAGGACGTGGCCAAGCACTGCGTGCCGGAGCGCTACGACGAGGACGAGCGGGTGCTGATCGTGCGCTGCGACTCCACGGCCTGGGCGACGAACCTGAGGCTGCTCGCCCCGACGCTGGTCGCCCGCCTCAACGAGGATCTGGGGCATGGCGCGGTGCGGTTGATCAAGGTACTCGGCCCCGGTGGCCCCCAGCGCCGCTACGGCCCCCTCAGGGCCCCTGGAAGCACCGGTCCCGGCGACACCTACGGGTGACGTGCGTCACGTGTGCGAAGGCCGGGACGGGTCCGAGGTGACCGCCCGGCCTTCGTTCTGTGCGCCCGCCTGCGGGGGCGTATCCGGACCTGACTCCCAAGTAGCCAAGGGTTGACACCCGGAAGCGCTGAGTGCCTCCGTGAGCCTCTTGGAGCCCCCTTCCACATATCGGGACCCGGAAGAGACCGGTTGAGGGCGGCACATGCGGACTCAGGTACCGGCAAACCCCCATCACTGTCGGTGCTACCGGTAGACTGGAGCCAATCCCGCCCCGAACGTGGGGACCGCCCGGGAAAAGCTGAGCAACGCTGATCAAGGCTTACCAACGCAACATGCCGCAGCCGCTCCGGCAACCTGCCGACGAGCCTGGCTAGTGCTGTGCCAGAAAGGGCGCTTCGTGGCCGATTCCGGCAACCCCAACGAGAACATCCCGTCCACCGACGCCGGCGCGAACAGCGAGGCAAGCACCTCGAGCCACGAGGTCACCGCCTCGTACGACGCCAGCGCCATTACCGTCCTCGAGGGTCTGGACGCGGTCCGCAAGCGACCCGGTATGTACATCGGCTCGACCGGTGAGCGCGGTCTGCACCACCTCGTGTACGAGGTCGTCGACAACTCGGTCGACGAGGCGCTGGCCGGCCACGCGGACACCATCGACGTGACGATCCTGGCCGACGGCGGCGTCCGCGTCATCGACAACGGCCGCGGCATCCCCGTCGGCATCGTCCCCTCCGAGGGCAAGCCGGCCGTCGAGGTCGTGCTCACCGTGCTGCACGCGGGCGGCAAGTTCGGCGGCGGCGGCTACGCGGTCTCCGGCGGTCTGCACGGCGTCGGCGTCTCGGTCGTGAACGCCCTGTCGAGCAAGGTCTCCGTCGAGGTGCGCACGGACGGTCACCGCTGGACGCAGGACTACAAGATGGGCGTCCCCACGGCGCCGCTCGCCAAGCACGAGGCCATCGAGCAGACCGGCACCTCGGTCACCTTCTGGGCCGACGCGGACATCTTCGAGACCACCGAGTACTCCTTCGAGACGCTCTCGCGGCGCTTCCAGGAGATGGCGTTCCTCAACAAGGGTTTGACGATCAAACTCACTGACGAGCGCGAGTCGGCGAAGGCCACCGCCGGCGCGGACGAGGCGGGTGCGGACGAGAAGGACGAGGTCAAGACCGTCACGTACCACTACGAGGGCGGCATCGTCGACTTCGTGAAGTACCTCAACTCCCGCAAGGGAGACGCGGTGCACCCCACCGTCATCGACCTGGAGGCGGAGGACAAGGACAAGAGCCTGTCCCTCGAGGTCGCCATGCAGTGGAACAGCGGTTACAGCGAGGGCGTGTACTCCTTCGCCAACATCATCCACACGCATGAGGGCGGTACCCACGAAGAGGGCTTCCGCGCGGCGTTGACGAACCTCGTCAACAAGTACGCGCGCGACAAGAAGCTGCTGCGCGAGAAGGACGACAACCTCACGGGCGACGACATCCGCGAGGGTCTGACCGCGATCATCTCGGTGAAGCTGAGCGAGCCGCAGTTCGAGGGCCAGACCAAGACCAAGCTGGGCAACACGGAGGCGAAGACCTTCGTCCAGAAGGCGGTCTACGAGCACCTCAACGACTGGCTGGACCGCAACCCGGTCGAGGCGGCGGACATCGTCCGCAAGGGCATCCAGGCGGCCACCGCGCGCGTGGCGGCCCGCAAGGCCCGCGACCTGACCCGCCGTAAGGGGCTGCTGGAGTCGGCGTCCCTGCCGGGCAAGCTCTCCGACTGCCAGTCGAACGACCCCACCAAGTGCGAGATCTTCATCGTCGAGGGTGACTCCGCCGGCGGCTCGGCCAAGTCCGGCCGCAACCCGCAGTACCAGGCGATCCT
Organism: Streptomyces sp. NPDC051677; assembly: GCF_044453465.1. Taxonomy (NCBI): domain Bacteria; kingdom Bacillati; phylum Actinomycetota; class Actinomycetes; order Kitasatosporales; family Streptomycetaceae; genus Streptomyces; species Streptomyces sp. NPDC051677. The sequence continues at coordinate 110,141 of NZ_JBITCT010000025.1, read as the reverse complement.
CCCGATCCGAGGCAAGATCCTCAACGTCGAGAAGGCGCGGATCGACAAGATCCTGCAGAACCAGGAGATCCAGGCGCTGATCTCCGCGTTCGGCACGGGCGTGCACGAGGACTTCGACATCGAGAAGCTCCGCTATCACAAGATCATCTTGATGGCGGACGCCGACGTCGACGGCCAGCACATCAGCACCCTGCTGCTGACCTTCCTGTTCCGCTTCATGCGGCCGCTGGTCGAGGCCGGGCACGTGTACCTCTCCCGTCCCCCGCTCTACAAGATCAAGTGGGGCCGGGACGACATCGAGTACGCCTACTCCGACCGCGAGCGCGACGCGCTGATCGAGATGGGCCGCCAGCGCGGCAAGCGGGTCCGCGAGGACTCCATCCAGCGCTTCAAGGGCCTCGGCGAGATGAACGCCGAGGAGCTGCGCGTCACCACGATGGACCAGGAGCACCGCGTCCTCGGCCAGGTCACCCTCGACGACGCCGCCCAGGCCGACGACCTGTTCTCGGTCCTCATGGGCGAGGACGTCGAGGCGCGCCGCGCCTTCATCCAGCGCAACGCCAAGGACGTCCGCTTCCTCGACATCTGAGTCGGTCTCAGCTGACCGCACCAGGAAGGATCCCCACCAGCAATGACCGACGAGAACACTCCCGTCACCCCTGAAGAGGGCGGCGACATCGCCATGCGCATCGAGCCCGTCGGGCTCGAGACGGAGATGCAGCGCTCGTACCTCGACTACGCGATGTCCGTCATCGTCTCCCGCGCGCTGCCGGACGTCCGCGACGGCCTCAAGCCCGTCCACCGCCGCGTCCTGTACGCGATGTACGACGGCGGCTACCGCCCCGAGCGCGGCTTCTACAAGTGCGCTCGCGTCGTCGGCGACGTCATGGGCAACTACCACCCGCACGGCGACTCCTCGATCTACGACGCGCTGGTCCGCCTCGCGCAGCCGTGGTCGATGCGGATGCCGCTGGTCGACTCCAACGGCAACTTCGGCTCTCCGGGCAACGACCCGGCGGCCGCCATGCGCTACACCGAGTGCAAGATGGCGCCGCTGTCGATGGAGATGGTCCGTGACATCGACGAGGAGACCGTCGACTTCACGGACAACTACGACGGCCGCTCCCAGGAGCCGACCGTCCTGCCGGCCCGCTTCCCCAACCTGCTGATCAACGGCTCGGCCGGTATCGCGGTCGGCATGGCGACCAACATCCCCTCGCACAACCTGCGCGAGGTCGCCTCGGGCGCCCAGTGGTACCTGGAGAACCCGGAAGCCTCGCACGAGGAGCTCCTGGACGCGCTGATCGAGCGCATCAAGGGCCCCGACTTCCCGACCGGCGCCCTGGTGGTGGGCCGTAAGGGCATCGAGGAGGCGTACCGCACGGGCCGCGGCTCGATCACCATGCGGGCAGTCGTCGAGGTCGAGGAGATCCAGAACCGCCAGTGCCTGGTGGTCACGGAGCTGCCCTACCAGGTCAACCCCGACAACCTCGCGCAGAAGATCGCCGACCTGGTCAAGGACGGCAAGATCGGCGGCATCGCGGACGTCCGTGACGAGACGTCCTCGCGCACCGGCCAGCGGCTGGTCATCGTGCTGAAGCGGGACGCGGTCGCCAAGGTCGTCCTGAACAACCTGTACAAGCACACGGACCTGCAGACGAACTTCGGCGCCAACATGCTGGCGCTGGTCGACGGCGTTCCGCGCACGCTCTCGCTCGACGCGTTCATCCGCCACTGGGTGACGCACCAGATCGAGGTCGTCGTCCGCCGTACGAAGTTCCGACTGCGCAAGGCCGAGGAGCGGGCGCACATCCTGCGCGGCCTGCTGAAGGCCCTGGACGCCATCGACGAGGTCATCGCGCTGATCCGGCGCAGCGACACCGTCGAGATCGCACGCGGGGGCCTGATGAGCCTCCTGGAGATCGACGAGATCCAGGCCAACGCCATCCTCGAGATGCAGCTGCGCCGCCTCGCCGCCCTGGAGCGCCAGAAGATCGTCCAGGAGCACGACGAACTCCAGGCGAAGATCAACGAGTACAACCAGATCCTCGCGTCCCCGGTCCGTCAGCGCGGCATCGTGAGCGAGGAACTCGCCGCGATCGTCGAGAAGTACGGCGACGACCGCAAGACGATGCTGGTGCCCTACGACGGTGACATGTCCATCGAGGACCTGATCGCCGAGGAGGACATCGTCGTCACCATCTCGCGCGGGGGCTACGTCAAGCGCACGAAGACGGACGACTACCGCTCCCAGAAGCGCGGCGGCAAGGGCGTACGGGGCGCGAAGCTGAAGGAAGACGACATCGTCGACCACTTCTTCGTCTCCACCACGCACCACTGGCTGCTGTTCTTCACCAACAAGGGCCGCGTCTACCGGGCGAAGGCCTACGAGCTGCCCGACGCCGGGCGTGACGCGCGTGGACAGCACGTCGCGAACCTGCTGGCCTTCCAGCCGGACGAGGCGATCGCCGAGATCCTCGCGATCCGCGACTACGAGGCGGCGCCGTACCTGGTCCTGGCCACCAAGGGCGGTCTGGTGAAGAAGACGCCTCTGAAGGATTACGATTCGCCGCGTGCCGGTGGTGTCATCGCGATCAACCTCCGTGAGACGGAGGACGGTTCGGACGACGAACTGATCGGAGCCGAACTCGTCTCGGCCGAGGATGATCTGCTTCTGATCAGCAAGAAGGCGCAGTCGATCAGGTTCACCGCCACGGACGAGGCGCTGCGGCCCATGGGCCGTGCCACCTCGGGCGTCAAGGGCATGAGCTTCCGCGAGGGCGACCAGCTGCTCTCGATGAATGTTGTTCGACCCGGTACGTTCGTGTTCACTGCCACAGACGGCGGGTACGCGAAGCGGACCGCCGTCGACGAGTACCGCGTTCAGGGTCGCGGCGGCCTCGGTATCAAGGCCGCCAAGATCGTCGAGGACCGTGGTTCTCTCGTCGGCGCGCTGGTGGTCGAGGAGACCGACGAGATCCTCGCCATCACGCTGTCCGGCGGTGTGATTCGTACGCGAGTCAACGAGGTCAGGGAGACGGGCCGTGACACCATGGGCGTCCAACTGATCAACCTGGGCAAGCGCGATGCCGTCGTCGGCATCGCACGTAACGCCGAAGCGGGGCGCGAGGCGGAAGAGGTCGACGGCGAAGGCGCCGTGGACGAGTCCGCCGAGGCAGCCACGACCACCGGCACGGACGAGGGTGAGTCGCCCTCGACCGAGTAGCACCGAGGAGTGAGTCATCGTGAGCGGAGCCACGGGCGCCGGTACGTCTGCCGGTACGGAAAAGAACGGCGGCGGCCGTGGCTCCGCCGCGCCGGCGGGGGACGCGCGTACGACCGACGCGCGGGGCGCCGGGGGCGGTGACGGGCGTCCGGCGGACACCCACACGACCCAGCTGAAGGCCATCAAGGCGCCCGCGGCTGACTCGCCCTCGCCTTCGCCCTCGTCCTCGCCGGACACGCAAGGATCAAAGGGATCCCAGGGGGGAACCGTGACGGACACTCGCGGCGCGCAGGCCAAACAGCCTGCCGAAGGCTCGCCGTTGCCCGGGGAACGGCAGCCGCAGCAGCCCGCCGGGCCCTACCACCCGCCGCAGGCCTACCCGACGCAGGCGCCCCCCGCGCCGGCCGGCGCCGTACGGCGTCCGCGGACCGGCGCCCGCACCACGCCCCGCGTGCGCAAGGCGCGGCTGCGGGTGTCGAAGGCCGACCCGTGGTCGGTGATGAAGGTCAGCTTCCTGCTCTCCATCGCGCTCGGCATCTGCACCATCGTCGCGGCCGCCGTGCTGTGGATGGTCATGGACGCGATGGGCGTCTTCTCGTCGGTCGGCGGCACGATCGCGGAGGCGACCGGCTCGAACGAGTCGAACGGCTTCGACCTCCAGGCGTTCCTGTCGCTCCCCCACGTCCTGATGTTCACGTCGATCATCGCGGTCATCGACGTCGTCCTCGCGACGGCCCTCGCGACGCTCGGCGCGTTCATCTACAACCTCTCCGCCGGCTTCGTCGGCGGCGTCGAGCTGACGCTCGCCGAGGACGAGTGAGCTTTGTCGTCGCAGCGGTTTCAAACCTCGCCCGAGGGTCCCGCGACTATCGATTTTGGGACTGCCCACGTCGTGCGCTAATCTTCAGGAGTCAGCGCGCGGGACACACACCGCAGAGCGCGGCGGGGCTATAGCTCAGTTGGTTAGAGCGCATCCCTGATAAGGATGAGGCCACAGGTTCAAATCCTGTTAGCCCCACCAGCGAAAAGACCCCCGGACCAGCGGTCCGGGGGTCTTTTGACACCCATGGTTGACACCAACGAGGGCGAACGGCTGCGGTCAGCCGGCGAGCGGGTCTTCGAGCAGCTCTGCGAGCATCGTCACAGCCTCCCTCTCGCTGTCGCCCACCACGTGCGTGTACACGTCCATGGTGATGTAGGCGGCGACGGGGGTGGGTGGCCAACCTTCCTGCGTTATGGGCAAGAAGAGTCCGCCGGCTCGAAACAGGTGAGAGGCCCGCTCACGCGATCGTGAGCGGGCCTCTCTTGCCCACGGCAGGCTCATCCGCGCCGAATTGCTTCCGCCCTCACTGGAGCCGGAAGTGGCTGTGGTGGTGACGGAGGGGGTCAGCGGGTGGCCTTGGCAGCCTCGATGACGAGGTCGGCCACCGTGTCGGGCTGCGAGATGGCTACCGCGTGTGACGCCTCCACGCGCACGATGTGCGATCCGGCGCGCTCGGCCATGAACTCCTGTGCCTGGCCGGGGATGGCGTTGTCCTGGGTCGCGACGACTGCCCACGACGGTAGGGTGCGCCAGGCCGGCTGGCCGGACAGCTCCGCCGTCAGGGCCTGCACACGCACCGAGCGCTGGGTGACCGCGAGGACGTCGGTGACCTCGGCAGGCAGGTCGCCGGCTATGACGTCCTGGTAGTGCTCAGGCAGGATGCGCAGCTCCGGCTCGCCCTCGTGCTCGGTGGCGATGGTGGTGTCCGGGCCCATCTTGGCGCCGGGGAAGCGAGAGGCGTTCTCCAGGCAGCTCTCGCCCTCGTCGGGCTGGAAGGCGGCCACGTAGACCAGGGCCTCGACGTTCGACGCGTCGCGGGCGGCGCGGGTGATGATCGCGCCGGCGTAGGAGTGGCCGACCAGGATGACCGGGCCGTCCACGGTCTTGGCGACGGTGGCCGCGTACTGGGCGTCGGACTCCAGGCCGCGGAGCGGGTTCGAGACGGCGAGGGTGGTGTAGCCCTGTGCCTGGAGTTTGGCGATGGCGCCCTTCCACATGCCGGAGTCACCGAAGGCGCCGTGGACGAAAACGATCGTGGGGGTGGTGCTCATGGTTCCGTACCTCTCGAAGAGAACGATCGGTCTTTCTGCGAGAAAGACTAGTCGTTCTCTTTAGGTGCGGCAACGTGATCAGGGTGACCCCCAGAACGACTGGTCTTTCTTTATGATCGGTGTATGACGACTGCCTCGGAGCTCCACCCCAAGGACCGGCTGCTGCGCACCGCGTCCCGCCTGTTCTATGCGGAGGGCATCCACGCTGTCGGCGTCGAACGCCTCATCACCGAGGCCCAGGTCACGCGCGCTACCTTCTATCGGCACTACCCCAGCAAGGACGACCTGGTCTCCGCTTACCTCACGACGACCGCCGAGGGGATCCGGGGCGCTGTCGGCCATGCGCGAGACGTCGAGTCGCCGCGCGAGGCGATCCGTGCGGTGATGGCTGTGCTCGGCGACGCGACCCTCGAAGACGGCTTCCGCGGCTGCCAGTTCCTCAACGCGGCCGCCGAGTACCCCGATCGCACCCATCCGGTGCGCGCGGTCATCGACGACCAACGCACCTGGCTGTTCGAGGTGTTCCGCGAACTCTCTGCCGACCTGGGTCATTCGGACCCCGAGCACGCCGCCCGCGTACTCGTCCTGCTGCACGACGGCGCGTTCCAGGCAGCGGAACTCGGCGACCCGGCGGTCGTCCGCGAAACGCTGCGCCGAGCTGTCGACGAGGTGTTCCCCGCCGAGGAGGCCTGACCGAGACGCCGGCGTGAGAACCCGGCGGAGGCCCGCGACCAGTCATGGTCGGGGGCCTCCCGTGTGTCCGGGTGACGACGCCGGCGATCTTCTTCGTGCAGGGGTTGCTTCGCCCCGCCCCGCCGCTTATCGTTTCTCGATAACATCGATAAACGATAAGCGAGGCGGGGCGCCATGACCGAAGACCGGAAGCTGCTCGAACCCATGGCCACGGTCGTGTCCGTCGTCCTGCGCCTGCTGTTGGCTCTCTCGACGGCGGGGCTCATCATCTCGGTCGTGCACGGCAGTTGGGGGGACCTCGACATCTGCATCGCCGACGAGTCGACCACCAGCTCGGTGGCCCCCGGCGCGTTGGCCCCCGAGGGCGGGGCACAGGTCGACTCGATCCCCCGCTACTGCGCCGAGGCGCCCGACGCCGGCCTGCGGCTCCTGAACGAGCTCGGCGAACTGCCGTCGACGCTGCTGCTGATCAGCGGCCTCTTCCTGCTGCACCGACTCCTGCAGGGAGCGGCCCGCGACGGCGTCTACACCGTGCGGACGGCATCCCGGCTTCGCCTGCTCGGCTGGTGGCTGCTGATCGGGAGCCTCGTCGCAGAGATCGCCGAGGCCAACGCCAGAGCGGCCCTGCTCGCGGCACTGGCCAAGGACGCGGACTTCGAGGTCGGGACCTGGCTGAACATGTGGACGGCCCCTTACCTGGCCGTACTGACCGGGCTCGGCCTGCTGACCTTCGCCCGGATCACCCGGGTCGGCGCGTCCATGCGCGAGGACCTTGAAGGGGTCGTCTGATGGCCGCCGCCGACGACGACCACGACGGCCATGACATCGAGGTGCACCTCGACAAGCTGCTCAGCGAGCGCGGCATGACCGTCACCGAACTCGCCCACCGCGTCGGCGTGACCAACGTCAACCTGTCCGTGCTCAAGAACGGACGCGCCAAAGCGATCCGGTTCACCACCCTCACCCGGATCTGCGAAGTCCTGCAGTGCCAGCCGGGAGACCTGCTCAGCTACCGCCCCGGACCGTCCTCCGGAAGCCCTCGAAAGCCCTGACCGCCCGAAAAGGAGACCCCTGTGTTCAACGTCATGGACACCGGCACGAAGATCGCGATCGCGGTCGTCCTGGCCGTCGTGATCACCTCGGTGATCGGCCTGGGCCGGTGGCTCACCCGCCGCTGAGACCGGCGACGACGCACGGCGAAGGCCCGGTGGCTCCTGGGGGAGCTGCCGGGCCTGGTTCGTGCGGGCTGTACGCAAGTTCGCCGTCACGTCGGGGAGCGGGGGCGCTCAGCGCTGGAGGGGGATGGCCGGTTCGGCTGGTTCGGCCGGGTCCGCGGGGGCGCAGGTGGTCGTGGTGTGCTCGGCCGGGTCCGTGTCCGGGAGGCCGCGGTGGCGGCAGCTGGGGGACTTGCCGTGCGCCTCGGCGCGGATGCGCTGTTTCATCGTGGGCGGCAGGGAACGGGCTTGGGGCCAGACCCGGGGGGCCGAGATCGTCGGCCAGGCCGTCGTGTGCGTGGTGGCGCCGCTCTCGCTGCCGTGCGTCGGCTCGGTCCGGGCCACCGCCGTCGCGGCGGTCGTCGTGATGAGTCCGAGCGCTGTGCACAGCGCGAGGAAGGCGGTGACGATCGTGGTCCACAGCTTCATGACCCGGTTCTCGGGCATGGCCCCTCACTTTCGGGTTGGGCGATTTGCGTACTTTCCTCATGATGTGTATGGAGGCCGCGAAGTGGTGGACCGACGCTCGCGGCGTGGCGTTGTTCCGATGAACACCACTCGTATGGACGCAAGAGGTCACAAAAGGGGAGGTGAGGCGCTGAAAGGTGAGCAATCCGGGCGAGCAGGGGCGAATCTCACCCTCTGTGGAGGTGTGATCACCCTCCGATCGGAGTGGTGCCATCCACTTCTACTGGGCTGCCGAGGGCGGGAGTTGAGCGGCGGACGTAGGTCACCGATCGGTATCGGCCGGTGTGTATAGTCGGGCGCCAGAGGTCCCCTACGTCAAGGAAAGACGAGGTCGCGCGGTGAAGAAGCTTCTCCTGGTCGCACTGGCCGCCATCGGCGGGCTCCTCGTGTACCGCCAGATCCAGGCGGATCGCGCCGAGCAGGATCTGTGGACGGAGGCGACTGACTCCGTGCCCACGGGTTCGTGAGTATCGATACCGAAGACTGAGCAGACCCCGGCCGCCGCTCGCGGTCGGGGTTTTGTGTTGCGTGTTCCCGGGACCGCGGTTAGAGGCGGGCATTTCGGACGCTCGTGCCGGATGCGTGGGTGACGCGCGCGCGGGCGGGGCAGGATGGCCCACGTTCGGTCGAAGGCGAGGGGGCGGGATCGATGGCCCGGCGTGCGGGGCTTGCGAGGCGTGGGACGGCTGTGCGGCGGGCCGTCGCGCGGATCACTGCCGTGGGAGCGGTGCTCTGCGCGTCGTCGGCGGCGCTGCCCGGGCCGGTCGCCGTCGCCGCGCCGGACGTCCCGTCGTACGCCTTCGCCGACGACGTCCGCAACGCCCCGGCGGCGACGGGCACCAGCGACGCCGTACGCCTGGACCCCGGCGCGACGTACCGAAGCTCCCTCCAGAGCCAGAGCCAGAGCCAGAGCCCCAGCCCAGGCCGGGGCCAGAATCAGGAGCAGGGCCAGGATCAGGGCCAGGAGAAGCGGGCGAAGGCCTATTACCGGCTCGAACTCGACGGTGCCTCGAACGTGTACGTCTCCGTGACGGCGATCCCGCCCGCGGGGGCCGCCCTGTCCGTCGGCGACGGGATCAGCGTGTCCGTGCAGGACGCCGACGGCGTCCGATGCTCCAACGACTCGGCCGGCGTGGGCGCGTCCAAGAGCCCGCAGCCGATCACGGCCTGGGGCGCGCGCGAGCTCAGGCCCGGCAAAGGGCTGTGCCAGGACCCCGGCACGTACTACGTCGTCGTCGAGCGAACCGGCACCAACACCAGTACTGGCACTGGCACCGGCACCGGTGTCACGGACCCCTGGGAGCTGGAGCTCGCGGCCGTCTCCGAGGCGCCCGTGAAGAACGCGGCCGCCACGAGCGTGCCCGAGCAGTGGGACTCCGCGACGCCCACGCCGCCCGTCGCCGAGCCGGTGGCCGTGCGGGGCGGGGCAGGCTTCGCCAGGGCGACCGCCGTGCAGCAGGGCGTGTGGAGCGACGAGATCGTCCCGGGGCAGACCCTCTTCTACAAGGTGCCCGTCGACTGGGGCCGGCAGGTGTCCGCCGCCGTCGACCTGGGCAGTGCGGACACGGACTCCGGGTATGTGGTCGACGCCCTGGACCTGACCCTCTACAACCCGGTGCGAGCCGAGGTGAAGGACGCGAGCGTCGGCTTCGGCGGCACCCAGAAGTCGGCCTCGCTGCCGCCTGTGCCGCCGGTCCGGTACGTCAACCGGTACGCGCCCACCGATCCGACGAACTCGCTGCGGTTCGCCGGCTCGTACTACCTCGTGGTGCACCTGGCCTCGCAGGTGGCCCAACGTTTCGGCGAGGGGCCCTACGGGCTCACCCTGCGCGTCCGGGTGAGCGGCAGCACGCAGGACGGACCCGGGTACTCGGCACAGTCGGCGCCGCGCGGGTTCTTCGACGTCGGCGCGCCGGACCCGGAGCCCTCGGCGGGCGGCAGCGCGGCGGGGGGCGGCGCGTCGGGCGGTGACCCGGTGATGCAGGCGGTCGCCGTGGGCGGCCTCGGCGCCGGGAGTGCGCTGCTGACGGTGCTGGGGGTGTGGACGCTGACCGCCCGGCGCAAGGCCGCCGCTCAGATGCGGGCCAGCGCCCAGAACCCCACGGCGTAGCAGACCAGCGCGAGGAGCAGCAGCGGCACCGCGACCTTCGCGGGCGGTCCGGGACGCCCCCGGCGGGCGGCGCGATGACCGCGCCGCCCGCCCGGTGGCACAACCGCCTGCGCGGCGGCGGGCTGCGGAACCTGAGGGTCCTGGGCGGTGTACGAGGCCGTGGACACCTCGGCGCGCGGCCCACGGGAGGGCAACGCGAACGTGGACTCGTACGGGGACTCGTGCAGGGCCTGGTGCTGGGACTCGTACGCAGGCGCGGAAGAGGCCGGCGGATACGGAGTGGGGGACTGCGGAGGCGGCAGGTGGAAGCTGCCGGTGTCCGACATGGAAGGGACATGAGCGGGCGCTGGAGCGGAGGTGGGGGTGGGAGTCGGCGCGGAGTCCGGGGCGCGCAGTGGCGCGGGCGGCAGGGGTACGGCGCCGGCGCCGGGGCGGGCCGCCGCGGTGGACGGTGTGGGAGTCCCGTCCGTCCGGGAGGGCAGGCCGCCCGTGCCCGGGTGGGCCGGATCGGTCGCCCTTCCCGGACCGGAAGGAAACGACCCTGAGGGAAACGATCCGCTGTTCGCGGGGGCCGGATCGGGGGCCGCGTGCGGACGGGAGGGCAGCGGGCCGGTGCCCGGGTGGGCGGGGGCGGGAGGGGTGTTCGGGCGGGTGGGCACGGAGCCCGCTCCGGTTCCTGCTCCGGTCCCTGCTCCAGCTCCAGCTCCTGCTCCGTCTCCTGCTCCCGTTCCCGTTCCGGATCCGGCTCGCGGCCTCGGTGTGGACGGTCCGTCGGGGCCGAATCCCTTGGGCAGCGGGCCGAGTTGGTCGAAGATCTCGATCATCTCGTCGTCCGGGCCGGGCTCGGGCAGGAGCTCGACGGCGGCCGCGAGCGCCTTGCGCGCCCCCGTCGCCGTACGGAAACGCGCCTGCGGGTCCGGCTGGAGCAGGGTGGCGACGACCTGCCACAGCGGCTCCGGCACGCTCTTCGGAGCGCCCGGCGTGCCGTGTTCCGCGAAGTACTGGACGAGCGCCTTGGCGTCCGGCTTGGCGCCCTCCAGCAGATACAGGGCGACCAGGCCGACGGCGAACAGGTCGGCCGGGAAGTCCGGGTCGGCGCCCATCATCTGCTCGGGCGCGAGGTAACCGGGCGTCCCCACCACGAGGTTGGTCTCGGTCAGGCGGGGCTCGCCCAGCCGCATCGCGATGCCGAAGTCGGACAGCCGCAGCCGTGGGCGGGCCGTTCCGGTGGCCTCCAGCAGGATGTTGGCGGGTTTGATGTCGCGGTGCACGACGCCTTCCGCGTGGACCGCGGTGAGCCCGGAGAGCAGCTGGTCGAGCAGGGTGCACACGAAGGCCGGGGGGAGGGGCCCGTAGTCGCCGACGAGGTGGACCAGCGAACCGCCGCCGACGAGGTCCATGGTGAACAGGACCTTGTCGTCGTCGGCGGCCCAGCTGGCGGGCGCGAGCACATGGGGGTGGTCGATCCGCAGTGCCTGCTCGCGCACGAAGCGCAACAGCGCGTGCGCGTCGCTCTGCTGGAGCACCTTGGCGGCCACGTAGCGACGGCGGCGGTGGTCCCAGGCGCGCCAGACCGCGCCGACCCCTCCGCGTCCGATCGGGTCGGCCAGTTCGTACCGTCCGGCGAAGACCTCACCCATGGCAGTGCCTCGCTCCTCCCCCTGGTCCCCGTGTCCCCCTCGGTTCCCCCCTTGCTACCCCCGTGATGAGCGATACGACCCCCGTGTCCTCGCTGTGTTGTGCCGCGCCCCCCGAGCGGCCGACCGCCCGGCTGCCGAACCCCCTTCGGCGACCGGGCCGACGGCTCAGCTCTGGTGGGACTGGTAGTGCGTGACCGCGTCGGAGGTGCGACCGGCGCCGTACACCCGGAGGAACTCTGCCAGTTCCGGGTGGGTCGGGGCGAGGGTGTCGGCGGCGTCGATGATGTCGCCGGCGGCGGCCACCGAGCGCAGCAGCGACTGGATCTCGCGGACGACCCGCTTGACCGTGGGCGCTCCCGAACTGCTCGTCGTCTGCGTGGTGTTGCTGAGCACGGAGCCCCCCTGCGACCGCTTGATCTCGTCCATGCGCTCGGTCGCCTCGGCGGCGCTGACGCTGCCGTCCGCGACCTGCGCCGCCAACTCCTGGAGCAGCTGCACCCGCTGCACCACCGCCGGGTTGCCGATCTTCGCCCGCTGACCGCTCATCAGCTGCGACAGCATCGGCGCCGACAGTCCCAGTACCCCCGCGAGACGAGCCTGGTTGAGACCAAGATCGTCGATGAGCTTACGGAAGAGCGCCCCCAGCGGCTCCCCGTACCAGTTCCGCTGCAGTTCCCGCGCTCTCGCGGTCGCTTCCTGCTGTGCGGCGTCCATTGCGTCTCCCCATCGCTTCCCCAGAAACCGCGGTTCGCTGTAGCGAACCACGTCCGAGCATCTTACGGAGAGTGGTCATCCGCGGGGAGCCCAATCTTTTTGCGAGATACCCCGGGTGACCCGGTACTCTGGTCTGCGGCGCCCGCCGGTGCGAGATACTTCCGGCCGGACGTCCCCTTCCGGGGCCTTAGCTCAGTTGGTAGAGCGCTGTCTTTGCATGGCAGATGTCAGGGGTTCGACTCCCCTAGGCTCCACGCACAAGACCCCTCCCACCTGCGGAAACGCAGACGGGAGGGGTCTTTTTCGATGTGCGGGCGGTACCGCTCAACTACGGTCCTCGCGGTTCGCCGCCTCGTTCTCGGTGTCCTTCTCGGCCTCCTTGGCCTGTACCTCGGGGTCGAGGGCCGACGGGTCGGCGCTGCCGTCCACCGCGGTCAGGCCGCCTGCGGCGGGTACCTCGGTGGCCGCCGGCGGCTCGACGAGCCAGTCCGGGTTGGCCTGCTTGTCCCACCACTTCCAGGCCGCGTAGGCGCCGCCGGCCACGGCGCCGAGCACGGCCAGTGCCCTGGCGAGCCGCCCCGTCTTGGCCCGACGCCGGTGCTTGCGCGCCAGCCTCTCGATCTCCTTCGGCGTCACCTGACCGCGCAGGGCGGCCAGCGCGGCGACGCCACGGGCGGCGGCCTCGTCCTTGACGGGCCCGGCCGCGGCCACCGCCTGCTCGATCCGCGGTCGCGAGTAGTCGGCGGCCTGCCGGGCCGCCAGGCGGGTATGGGCGGCCGCTTCCTGCGCGGCCAGGTCTACCTTCGGCGGGACATGCGTCTTCGCCTGTTCCATCGCGTGTTCCAGACGCGGGGCGACATGGGCGTCGTACTGGACGCGGGCCTGTTCAGCGGCCTGCGACACCTTGGGCGCGAGCCGTACGCGGGCCTCATGCGCGTAAAGCGCGGCCCGCTCCTTGGCCGTGTCGGCGTAGGGCGCCACCACTTCCGCGGCGTGCAGCACGCTGTCCTTCGCCGAGCCGGTCGCGGCGCGCACGCTGTCGATGCGGGTCACGGGATCCTCCTCCTCGGTGGCGTACGGTATTTCGACTTTCCACCCTTTTACGGATCATGCCTGCCGTGCGCCGTCCCGGCATGTGTGGACGGGCATACGGTGGACGGGCATATCGTCGACAGGCCGACAAAACCGACGATGCCACGGATTGGCCCCGCCCGCTCCCGTCCGGGGCGAGTCGAGTGCATTTCCGTACCCGAAGCGACGGTTCCGGTGCAGGAACGGGCGGTACGCCGGCGTACCGCGCCGAGCGTGCGAGGATCGGGGGGTCACAGGAAGACAACGGAAGGCAGATCGTGGCCGAGCAGCTGTACGCCACCCTGAAGACCAACCACGGCGACATCGAGGTCCGGCTCTTCCCGGACCACGCCCCGAAGACGGTCAAGAACTTCGTCGACCTCGCCACCGGCGGGCGCGAGTGGGTCAACCCGGAGACGGGCGTGAGGTCCTCGGACAAGCTCTACGACGGCACGGTCTTCCACCGGGTGATCAGCGGATTCATGATCCAGGGCGGTGACCCGCTGGGCAACGGCACCGGCGGCCCCGGCTACCAGTTCGAGGACGAGTTCCACCCCGACCTGCGGTTCGACAGGCCCTACCTGCTGGCCATGGCCAACGCCGGTCCGGGCACCAACGGCTCGCAGTTCTTCATCACCGTCTCCCCGACGGCCTGGCTGAACCGCAAGCACACCATCTTCGGCGAGGTCACCGACCCGGCCGGCCAGAAGGTCGTGGACGCCATCACGGCCGTCCAGACCAACCCGCGCACCGACCGTCCGCTGAAGGACGTCGTCATCGAGTCGGTCGCCGTCGAGACCCGCCAGGTCTGAGGCGGAGACGCGCCAGGTCCGAGGCGGAAACGCCCCTGGCGAACCGTGGGGAACCCGGGAACCTAACGCCCTGCTCGTCCGTCAGGATGTGCAGGGCGGTTCCTTTCCGACCACGACCCCGATCAGATCACGACTCCGATCACGACCTCTTCCACTTGTTTAGGGGAGCCCATGGACCAGGCGCCTGGCAGCCGGCAGGACGACGCGCACAGCGGCCTGCCCGTCTGCTACCGGCACCCCGACCGGGAGACCGGCATTCGCTGCACCCGCTGCGAGCGCCCGATCTGCCCCGAGTGCATGGTCAGCGCCTCCGTCGGATTCCAGTGCCCCTCCTGCGTCCGCGAGGGCTCCGGCACGGGGCACCCGCCCAGCGCCTCGCAGCCCCGCACGCTCGCGGGGGGCACGGTCGCCGCCGACCCCCACCTGCTCACCAAGATCCTCATCGGCCTGAACGCGGCGATGTTCGTCCTTCAGCAGGCCGTCGGCGACAGTTTCACCGACCGGTTCGACATGATCGGCCGCGCGATCATGCCCGCCCTCGGGTACGGCGAGCTCCAGGGCGTCGCCGAAGGGCAGTGGTACCGGCTGCTGACCTCGATGTTCCTGCACGGCAGCATCATCCACATCCTGTCCAACATGCTCAGCCTGTGGTGGATCGGCGGCCCGCTCGAAGCGGCCCTCGGCCGGGCCCGGTTCCTGGCGCTGTACCTGGTCTCCGGTCTCGCCGGCAGCGCGCTGACCTACCTGATCGCCGAGCCCAACCAGGCCTCGCTCGGCGCCTCCGGGGCCATCTTCGGTCTGTTCGGCGCGCTCGCCGTGCTGGTGCGGCGCCAGCGCCTCGACATGCGGCCGGTCATCGCCCTGCTGGTGATCAACCTGGTCATCACGTTCGGGTGGAGCGGTATCGCCTGGCAGGCGCACATCGGCGGCCTGGTCGCCGGCGTCGTCATCGGCGCCGCCATGGTCCACGCCCCACGCGAGCGCCGTGCCCTCGTGCAGTACGGGACCTGCGCGCTGATGCTGGCCGCCGTCGTGGTCGTGACGCTCCTGAGGACCGCTCAGCTCACCTGAGCGCGCCGTTGTCCACAGTCTGTGTCGAATCTTGTGCACAACGTGCGGGAACAGCTGCGCCCCCTGCCATCGACCCGCGTTCGCGCAGGTCAGGCAGGGGGCGAACAGTTTTTCGAGTGAGGGTGACGGCCGGTAGTTACGTCACACCGGCGTCAACCTCCGATGAGTTATCCACAGATCGTCTTTCTTTTCCCCATGTGGAAAACCGCTGTGGATAACTCAGTGGATAGCCCTGGGCAGAGCTACCGGGCGTGCCCTACTTCCACTGTGTGGAGACGCCGAAGCCGGCCGCGATGAACCCGAAGCCCACCACGATGTTCCAGTTGTCGAGCTGGTCGATCGGCATCGAGCCGTCGGTGACGTAGAAGACCACGATCCAGGCGAGCCCGATCAGGAACATGGCCAGCATCACGGGCGCGACCCAGGCACGGCTGTTCAGCTTGATGGCGGTCGCCTGCTTCGCCGGGGGCGGCGTGTAGTCGGCCTTCTTGCGGATACGTGACTTCGGCACGAGGGTCTCTCCTGTCGATGCGCTGCGTGGCCGCGCAGGTGCTGGGTCGGGCTCGGGGGCTGCGTACTAGGGGACTGAGGGGCTCCCCCGGGCGTCCGTTAGCGTAGTGCTTCTACGGCGCCGAAGGAGATAAGGGTACGTTGAGCAATTCTGCCGACTCTCCCGGGACGGGTACAACGGGTTCCGCCCCCGCCTCCTCCCCCGATTCCGGCGATTCCGGCGATTCCGGACGCCGGGGCGGCTTCCGGCCCGTTCGGGTGCTCACCGTCGGTGTCTTCGCTCTCGCCGGCCTCCTCTTCTTCACCAGTTTCAACACCGCCAAGGGCACCAACATCCGCACGGACGCCTCCCTGCTGAGGCTGTCCGACCTCATCGAGGAACGCAGTCAGAAGAACGGCGAGCTCGACGAGGCGAACGGCGCCCTGCGCGACGACGTGGAGTCCCTGGCCGAAGCCGACGACGGCAGCACCAAAGCCCAGGACGACAAGCTCGCGGGACTGGAGAAGAACGCCGGCACCCAGAAGCTCAAGGGCAAGGCCGTCACGGTCACCCTCAACGACGCGCCGCCGAACGCCACCGCCAAGCTCCCCGGCTACCCGGAACCCCAGCCCGACTACCTGGTCATCCACCAGCAGGACCTCCAGGCCGTGGTGAACGCCCTCTGGCAGGGCGGCGCCCAGGGCATCAAGGTCATGGACCAGCGGCTGATCTCCACCAGCGCCGTCCGCTGCGTCGGCAACACCCTGATCCTCCAGGGCCGCGTCTACTCACCCCCGTACAAGATCCAGGCGGTCGGCGACCCGGAGAAGCTCCAGCAGGCGCTGGCGGACTCCCCGGCGATCCAGAACTACATGGTCTACGTGAACGTGTACGGCCTCGGCTGGAAAGTCACCGAGGACGGGACGGTGACTCTGCCGGGCTACTCGGGCACAGTGGATCTGCACTACGCCAAGCCTGTGAAGTAGCCGCTGGGGGGCGCCTGTGTCGGTGCGGGTGATCGTCAGGACGTTCAGCGAGCTGTGCATCACCGTAGGCGCCGTCATCGTCCTCTTCGTCGTCTACGTGCTGTTCTGGACCGGCGTCCAGGCCGACCGCGTCATGGACGACCAGATCGACGACCTGCACGACCAGTGGGCCCGGCAGAGCGCAGGCCCCGCCCCGAGCGCGAGCCCCGCCGCCACCGCGCAGCCGGCGCCGTACCGCAGCGGCCGGCCCTTCGCGGTGATGTACATCCCGCGCCTTGGTTTCACGTGGAACAAGCCGGTCCTCGAAGGCACGGCGACCGGCACCCTGAAGAAGGGGCTCGGGCACTACGCCGGGACGGCGCGCCTCGGGCAGACCGGGAACTTCTCCGTCGCAGGTCACCGCCGTACCTACGGCGACCCGTTCAAGGACTTCCCTAAGCTCAGGCGCGGGGACGCGGTGGTGCTGACGGACGGCACGACCTGGTTCACGTATCGGATCGACAAAGGCCCTTACAAAACCGTGCCCTCGGACGTCGAGGTGATCGACGCTGTGCCACGTAAGTCGGGGTACACGCGTCCGGGCCGGTACCTGACGTTGACCACGTGCGATCCGGAATGGGGGCACAGTCACCGGCTGATCGTCTGGGCGCACCTGGACTCCACACAGCCTGTGGAGGCAGGCGAACCGAAGGCTCTCCGCCGTTAGTCTGGTGGCGTACGGCGTGAGTCAGGTGCCGTGGTGCGACGGAAGGGACGGCATGTACGGCTGGATCTGGCGGCATCTGCCGGGAAACGCGTGGGTGAAGGCGCTGCTCTCGATCGTGCTGGTCGTCGCCGTGGTGTACGCGCTGTTCCAGTACGTCTTCCCATGGGCCGAACCGCTGCTTCCCTTCAACGATGTGACGGTGGACAACCAGTGAGCGCGCGCATTCTCGTCGTCGACAACTACGACAGCTTCGTCTTCAACCTGGTCCAGTACCTGTACCAGCTGGGCGCCGAGTGCGAGGTCCTGCGCAACGACGAGGTCTCCACGGCCCACGCCCAGGACGGCTTCGACGGCGTCCTGCTGTCCCCGGGCCCGGGCACGCCCGAGGAGGCCGGCGTCTGCATCGAGATGGTCCGCCACTGCGCGACCACCGCCGTCCCCGTCTTCGGCGTCTGCCTCGGCATGCAGTCGATGCAGGTGGCGTACGGCGGTGTCGTGGACCGGGCGCCGGAGCTGCTGCACGGCAAGACCTCGCTGGTGGAGCACGGCGGCAAGGGCGTCTTCGCGGGCCTGCCGACGCCCTTCACCGCGACCCGCTACCACTCGCTGGCCGCCGAGCCGCAGACGGTCCCGGCCGAGCTCGAGGTCACCGCGCGTACGCACGACGGGATCATCATGGGCCTGCGCCACCGTGAACTGCCCGTCGAGGGCGTGCAGTTCCACCCGGAGTCGGTGCTGACCGAGCACGGGCACCGGATGCTGGCCAACTGGCTGGTGGAGTGCGGCGACCAGGGCGCGGTGGCGAGGTCGGCGGGGCTCGCCCCGGTGGTGGGCAGGGCCACGGCGTGACCGCGCTGCGCCCCGAGCGCGAGGACTCGTACGGCACCGCGCCGTACGAGTCCTTCGGCGGTGATCAGTACGGCGCCGGGCCCGGGCCCTATGCGGGGGAGCCGTACCTGCCGCCCATCGACGAGGAGACGGTGGCGCTGCGGATACCGCCGTCGCCGGCGTCCACGCTCGGCGGCGAGTCCATATCGGCCTCTGGCGTCCCAGGAGCCTCTCCCGCCCCTGGATCCCCGGCCGGTGGCCGCGCGGCCCGCAGAAAGGCCGCCAAGGGCCGCCGTGGGCGTCATGGCGGTCCCGGCGAGGTGGCCGAGTCGTACAACGGGGCCGACGCGCCGGCGCAGGACGAGCGGCCGCTGTCGCGCGTCGAGGCCCGCCGCCGGGAGCGGGCCCGCAAGCCGAGCGCGGCCGTGGTCGCCAGCCGGGCGGTCGGCGAGGTGTTCATCACCACGGGCGTGCTGATGCTGCTGTTCGTCTCCTACCAGCTGTGGTGGACGAACGTGCGGGCCCACGCGCAGGCCGACAAGGAGGCGAGCAGCCTCCAGGACGACTGGGCCAGCGGCAAGGGCGCCCCCGGGGTGTTCTCGCCGGGGCAGGGCTTCGCGATCCTCCACATCCCCAAGCTGGACGTGGTGGTGCCGATCGCCGAGGGCGTCAGCAACAAGAAGGTGCTCGACAAGGGCATGGTCGGGCACTACGGCGAGGGCGCGCTGACGACGGCGATGCCCGACGCGAAAACCGGCAACTTCGGGCTCGCGGGCCACCGCAACACGCACGGCGAGCCGTTCCGGTACATCAACAGGCTGCAGGCGGGCGACGAGATGGTCGTCGAGACGCAGAACGAGTACTTCGTCTACAAGATGACGTCCTCGCTGCCGGTGACCGCGCCGAGCAACACGAGCGTCCTCGACCCGGTCCCGCCGGGCTCCGGGTTCACCGGCCCGGGCCGGTACATCACGCTCACCACCTGCACCCCGGAGTTCACCAGCAAGTACCGCTTGATCGTCTGGGGCAAGATGGTCGAGGAACGGCCGCGCAGCAAGGGCAAGCCGGATGCGCTCGTCGAGTAGGCGGGCAAGCGAGTAGGCGTGCAGTCGAGTAGGGGCAGAGTGAACGTGGCAGCGACCACCGGCGACACCGAGCACGAAGAGCACGCGCGCGTGGACGCGTCCGAGCCCCCGCCGCGGCGCCGCGCGGGCGGCCGGATCGCGCTGGCCGTCAGCGTCTTCGGTGAGCTTCTCATCACGGCCGGCCTGGTGCTCGGCCTGTTCGTCGTCTACTCCCTGTGGTGGACCAACGTCGTCGCCGACCGGCACGCCGACCGGCAGGGCGACAAGGTGCGCGACAACTGGGCGCAGGAGGACACCGGCCCCGGGGCGCTCGACACCAAGGACGGCATCGGCTTCCTCCACGTGCCCGCGATGAAGAACGGCGAGGTGCTGGTCGAGCAGGGCACCTCGTCGAAGATCCTCAACGAGGGCGTCGCCGGCTACTACACCGACCCCCTCAAGGCCGTCCTCCCGACGAGCGGCAAGGAGGGCAACTTCACGCTCGCCGCCCACCGCGACGGCCACGGCGCGAAGTTCCACAACATCGACAAGGTGGAGAAGGGCGACCCGATCGTCTTCGAGACGCGGGACAACTGGTACGTCTACAAGGTGTACGCGGTCCTTCCCGAGACCTCGAAGTACAACGTCGAGGTCCTCGGCCAGATCCCCAAGGAGTCCGGCAAGAAGAAGGCCGGCCACTACATCACCCTGACCACCTGCACGCCGGTGTACACGAGCCGCTACCGGTACGTGGTGTGGGGCGAGCTGGAACGGGTCGAGAAGGTCGACGCGGACCGCACGCCGCCGAAGGAACTCGGCTGAGCCGACCTGAGCCGATCTGAGCCGACCGAGGCTCGGCAAGAGCGTGGGCCCCACCGGAGGTTTCCGGTGGGGCCCACGTCGTTCACCGCACGGGGCTAACCCTGGCTGCCTCCGAAGCCGCCGCCGTTGCCGCCGTTGTTGTTCTTGAAGGCGATCAGATTGACCGTCTGCCCCCTGTTGACGGTGCTGCCGGGGGCCGGGTCCGAGCTGATGACCTGGGCGTCGTCGTCCGAGGAGCCCGCGATCTGGCCGACGTTCAGGCCCGCGTCCTGCAGCGCCCTCTTGGCGTCCTTCACGCTCATGCCCTGGAGGTTGCCCGGCACCTGGGTCTGCTGGGGCTGGCTGCTCTTGCCGATCTGGATCTGGACCGTGGAGCCCTTGTCGGCCTGGGATCCGATGGACGGGACGGTCTGGATGACCTTGCCGACCTGGTTCGGGTCCTGGGTGTCGACCTCGACGCAGTTGCCCTGCAGGTCGTTCTGCTGCATCTGCTGCTTGGCCTGGTCACAGCTCTTGTTGGAGACGTCGGGGACGGTCGCCTTCTCCTCGGCCTTGGCGATGGTGAGGGTGATGGTCGTGCCCTTCTCCACCTCTTCGCCGAGCCCCGGTTTCTGCTCAAGGACGGTGCCGGCCTCCTCGGTGGAGACCTCTTCCTTCGTCTCCACGACGAACTGGTACTTGTCGCCCTCCAGGAGCGTCTTGGCCTCGTCCTGGGTCTTGCCGAGGACACTCGGCACGACCACCTTCGGCGCGCCCGTCGACACCACCAGGTTGACCGTGTCGCCCTTGTTGACCTTCTGGCCGAACGCCGGGTCCTGCGAGCAGATGTTGTTCTTGGCGGTGCTCTCGCAGGCCTTCTGGGTGAAGACCGCCTTCAGGTCGACGTTCTTGGCCATCGTCGTGGCCTCGGCCTGCGTCTTGTTCACGAAGTTCGGGACCGCGAACGGCTTGTCCGCGGCGCCGTCGCCCGTGAACACCCACTTGCCGATCAGGATCGCGCCGACGAGCACCAGCACCGCGGCGAGGACCAGCAGGATCGTCGAGGCGTTCGACTTCTTCTGACGGCGCCGGGCGGGACGGTCGTCGTAGCCGTAGCCGCCGTCGTCCGGGTTCATGGGCGGCAGCATCGACGTGGCGCCGGCGTCCGCGGAGCGCATGGCCGTGGTCGCCTGGTCGTCGCCGTACCCGCCGTAGCCGACCGAGCCCATCGCCGCCGTCGCCGCGACCGGCTGGCCGTCGAGGCAGGCCTCGATGTCCAGGCGCATCTCGTCGGCCGACTGGTAGCGGTAGTTCGGGTCCTTGACCAGCGCCTTCAGGACGATGGCGTCCATCTCGGGGGTGATCTCGGGGTCGAAGACGCTCGGCGGCTGCGGTTCCTCCCGGACGTGCTGGTACGCCACCGCGACCGGGGAGTCCCCCACGAACGGCGGCCGTACCGTCAGCAGCTCGTAGAGCAGACAGCCCGTCGAGTACAGGTCGGAGCGCGCGTCGACCTGCTCGCCCTTGGCCTGCTCCGGCGAGAGGTACTGGGCGGTGCCGATGACCGCGGACGTCTGCGTCATCGTCATGCCGGAGTCGCCCATCGCGCGGGCGATGCCGAAGTCCATGACCTTGACCTGGCCGTTGCGCGTCAGCATGACGTTCGCCGGCTTGATGTCGCGGTGGACGATGCCGGCTCTGTGCGAGTACTCCAGGGCCTGGAGGATGCCGATGGTCATCTCCAGCGTCCGCTCCGGCAGCAGCTTGCGGCCGGAGTGGAGCAGCTCGCGGAGCGTGGAGCCGTCGACGTACTCCATCACGATGTACGGGATCGAGACCCCGTCGATGTAATCCTCGCCCGTGTCGTAGACCGCGACGATCGCGGGGTGGTTCAGCGAGGCGGCAGACTGGGCCTCCCGGCGGAACCGGGCTTGGAAGGAAGGGTCGCGCGCGAGGTCCGCGCGCAGCGTCTTCACCGCCACGGTGCGGCCGAGGCGGGTGTCATGCGCGAGGTAGACCTCGGCCATGCCACCACGGCCGAGCACATGGCCCAGCTCGTACCGGCCGCCGAGGCGACGCGGCTCTTCCATAGCTACCTACCAGCCCTCTCCGTCGGTCCCGACCGGCACACGTGTGCGGCCGGAGGCTGCCGTCCGGGCTTACCGTACCTGGACGGAGCAGTGTGACCTGGCCAAGCCCGTCACCCGATACAGGACCGGTATCGCAACGTGCACCGATGTGTAGGCGACGTGATGGGGGTCACTTCTTGCTGTCGATGACTGCCTTCATCACGTCCCTTGCGATCGGACCGGCCAGACCGCCGCCGGTGATGTCGTCACGGTTGGCGGCGCCGTCCTCGACGACGACCGCGACGGCCACCGGCGCGCTGCCGTCGGACAGCTTCGCGTACGAGATGAACCAGGCGTACGGCTTCTCGCTGTTGTTGAGGCCGTGCTGGGCGGTACCGGTCTTGCCGCCGACGATCGCGCCGCTGATCTTGGCCTTGCCGCCGGTGCCCTGCGGGTCGTTGACGACCGTCTCCATCATCTCCTGCAGGGCCTGCGCGGTCTTGGAGGAGACGGCCTGGGACAGCTGCTGGGGCTCGGTCGTCTCCAGGGTGTCCAGGTTCGGGGCCTTGAGCTCGTCCACCATGTACGGCTTCATCAGCTTGCCGTCGTTGGCGACCGCCGAGGCGACCATCGCCATCTGCAGCGGGGTCGCGGCGTTGGAGCCCTGGCCGATGCCGTCCAGCGCGTTCTGCGGCTGGTTGTCCTTGGGGTAGACGGACTCGGCGGCGCGCACCGGGGTGTCCAGCTTGGCCTCGTTGAAACCGAACTTCTCGGCCTGCGCGATCATCTTCTCGTTGCCGACGTTGTCGGCCATCTTCGCGAAGACGGTGTTGCAGGACACCATGAGTGCGTAGCGCAGCGTGGCGTTCTCGCAGGCGCCGTGCTCGTTGCCGAGCTTCTGCGTGGACTGCGGCAGCGGGAACGGGTCCGGGGAGGTGGTCTTGGAGTCGATCCCATCGACCTCGCCGTTCTCCAGCGCTGCCGCGGCCGTGACCACCTTGAACGTGGAGCCCGGCGGGTAGGTCTCGCGCAGCGCCCGGTTCAGCATCGGGTCGTCGGGGTTGTTCTTCTTCTGGACCGCGTTCCACGCCTCCTGGTCCTTGTCGGAGGACCCGGCGAACTTCGACGGGTCGTACGACGGCGCGGAGACCAGCGCGAGGATCTTGCCGGTGGACGGCTCGATCGCGGCGACCGCGCCCTTCTTCCCGGCGAGCCCGTCGTACGCGGCCTTCTGCGCGGCGGCGTTGAGGGTGGTGACGACGCTGCCGCCCTCCTTCTCCTTGCCCGTGATCATGTCCAGGGTGTTGCGGAAGAAGAGCCGGTCGTCGTTGCCGCTGAGGATGCCGTCCTCCAGCTTCTCCAGCTGGTTGGCGCCGAACGCCTGCGAGGAACGGCCGGTGACCGGCGCCCACATGGCGCCGTTCGTCCAGGTGCGCTTGTACTTGTAGTCGCCGCTGGTCTCCACCGAACCGGTGATGGCCTTGCCGTCGACGATGATGTCGCCGCGCGGGGTGGAGTAGCGCGTGATGTTGACGCGGCGGTTCTGGGTGTCGCTGGCGAGGGTGTCCGCCTTGACGTACTGCAGGTAGTTGTCCCGCAGCAGCAGGGTCAGCACGAGAAGGCCGCAGAAGACCGCGATCCGGCGAAGTGGCTTGTTCATGACGGGCGGACCACCTGGGTCATCTCGGCGTCGGGGTTGGAGGCGGGGGCGGGCGCCGGGCGGCGCGCGGTGTCGCTGATTCTGATCAGGATGCCGATCAGCGCCCAGTTGGCGATGACGGAGGAACCGCCGTACGCCAGGAAGGGCATCGTCATACCGGTGAGCGGGATGAGCCCCATCACACCGCCGGCGACGACGAACACCTGCAGGGCGAACGCACCGGAGAGGCCGATCGCGAGCAGCTTGCCGAACGGGTCGCGGGCGGCGAGGGCGGTCCGCACGCCGCGCTCCGCGATCAGGCCGTACAGCAGCAGCAGCGCCATGATGCCGGCCAGCCCCAGCTCCTCGCCGAACGTGGCCAGGATGAAGTCGGAGTTGGCAGCGAACTTGATCAGCTCGGAGTGGCCCTGACCCCAGCCGGTACCGAGCGTGCCGCCGGAGCCGAACGCCCACAGCGCCTGCATGGCCTGCTCGGAGTGGCCGCCGACACCGGCCTGGGAGAGCTTGTACTCCTTCATCGGGTCGAGCCAGGCCTGGACGCGCTGCTCCACGTGCGGCTCGACGCTGGCCACACCGACCGCGCCGACCGCGGACATCAGCAGACCGAACACGATCCAGCTGGTCCGCTCCGTGGCCACGTACAGCATGATCACGAACATGCCGAAGAACAGCAGCGAGGTGCCGAGGTCCGTCTCGAAGACCAGGATCAGGATCGAGATCAGCCAGACGACGATGATCGGACCGAGGTCGCGGCCGCGCGGCAGGTAGAGACCGAGGAAACGGCGGCTCGCCAGGGCCAGGGCGTCGCGCTTCACCATCAGATAGCCGGCGAAGAAGATCGCCAGCACGATCTTCGCGAACTCACCGGGCTGGATGGAGAAACCGGCCACCGAGATCCAGATCTTGGCGCCGTAGATGTTCTGGCCCAGACCCGGCACGAGCGGCAGCAACAGCAGGAAGATCGCGCCGACCATCGAGATGTACGTGTACCGCTGCAGGACGCGGTGGTCCTTGAGGAAGATCAGCACCACGATGAACAGGGCGATGCCCATCGCCGTGTACAGCAGCTGCCGCGGCGCGGCCGTACCGGCCTGCTCGGCCTGCTGCAGGTACTTCGACTGGTCGAGGCGCCAGATGGCGACCAGGCCCAGCCCGTTCAGCAGCGTGGCCAGCGGCAGCAGCAGCGGGTCGGCGTACGGCGCGAACTTGCGGACGACGAGATGGGCGACGCCGGCCAGCAGACCGAGGCCGAGCCCGTAGGCCAGAAGGCCGGACGGCACCTGCTCGTTGATGGCCAGGCCCACATTGGCGTAGGCGAAGACCGGGATGACGACGGCGAACACCAGCAGCGCGAGCTCGGTGTTGCGCCGGCTCGGCGTACCGATCGAGCCGATCGTGGACGTGTGGTGCGTCGGCGAGTTGGTAGTACTGCTCATCGTGTGACAGGGCCTCTCACGGCTTGCCTACTGCTCACCGCACCGCGAGACGACCTTCTGCTCTTCCTCCGAAAGGCTGGGGCCGGGGGTGGGAGTGGCGGTCGCGGATACGGACGGGGACGCGGTTGCCGAGGGGCTCGGCGATGCCTTGGACGTGAGCGACGTGGGGGTGGTTCCCGTGGTGCCGCCGGCCTCGCCCGTGCCGGTCTTCGAGCCGGTCTTGCCCGCCGGGGTGGCGTCGGCCTGCTTCTTGCAGGCGGAGGCCTGGACGGCCAGCTCGTCGATCTTCTTCTGCGCGGCGGACAGATTGCCCTCGGCGATCGTCGACTCGACCAGCTTCTGCTGGTACTCCGGGAGGTACTTGAGTTCGATCTCGGGGTGGTCCTTCTCGACCTTCGACAGCGACACCCACGCCAGGTCCTGGCTGATGCCCCGGTACAGGGCGACGTGCTCGTCCTTGGTGCCGACGTAGTACTGCGTCTGCGTCCAGCGCCAGCCGCCGTACAGGCCGCCGCCGATCACGGCGAGCGCGAGCACGCTGTAGAAGGATCTCTTCAGCCACTTACGGCTCTTGCGCGGCTTCACGAAGTCGTCGTCGGTGTAGTCGCCGAAGCCGTCCGTGGGGATGAAGCCGGTGATGTCGCCGCCCGAGCCGGGCGGCCCGAACTCGCCGCCCCCGCCGTGCCCCTGCTGCCTGCGACCGAGACCGGAGGCCCGGCCCGCCGGCGTCTGCATGATGCCGTTGTCGTGCAGCTGGAGCTGGTTCTCGGCGACCGCGCCGACCACCACCGGGGTGTCGGACAGCTGCCCGGCGAGTGTGTCCCCGGTGTCCAGGTCGAGGACGTCGGCGACGATCACGGTGATGTTGTCGGGGCCACCGCCGCGCAGCGCGAGCTGGATCAGCTCCTGCACCGTCTCCTGCGGGCCCTGGTAGCTGGCGAGAGTGTCCTCGAGCGTCTGGTGCGAGACGACCCCGGACAGCCCGTCGGAGCAGATCAGATACCGGTCGCCGGCCCGGACCTCACGGATGGAGAGGTCCGGCTCGACGTGCTCACCGCTGCCCAGCGCGCGCATCAACAGCGAGCGCTGCGGATGGGTGGTGGCCTCTTCCTCGGTGATGCGGCCCTCGTCGACGAGGCGCTGCACCCAGGTGTGGTCCTGCGTGATCTGCGTCAGCACCCCGTCACGCAGCAGGTACGCGCGCGAGTCGCCGACATGCACCAGACCGAGGCGCTGCCCGGTCCACAGCAGCGCGGTCAGGGTGGTCCCCATGCCCTCGAGCTGGGGATCCTCCTCGACCAGGCTGCGCAACTGGTCGTTGGCGCGCTGGACGGCGGTGCCGAGCGAGGTCAGGACGTCGGAGCCGGGGACGTCGTCGTCGAGGGCGACGATGGTGGAGATGGCCTCCGAGGAGGCGACCTCACCCGCGGCGGCGCCGCCCATGCCGTCGGCGATGGCGAGCAGGCGCGGACCGGCGTAACCGGAGTCCTCGTTGCCCTCCCGGATCATGCCCTTGTGCGATCCGGCGGCGAAACGCAGTGACAGACTCATGCGCACCTCGCCCGTCGGCCCCGGGTACAGCCGGTCGTGTCGAGCCACACTGCCCACCCTCCGCTCGGGAGCACACCGGGGCCCTGAGTGCCGGCCGCCGCCGCGTGCTCGCTCCGCTCGCGCTCACTCATGATGCAGCACTACTTCCGAAGCTCGATGACGGTCTTGCCGATACGGATCGGCGCGCCCAGCGGGATCGGTGTGGGAGTCGTCAGCCGCGATCGGTCGAGATACGTGCCGTTGGTGGAGCCCAGGTCCTCGACGATCCACTGACCGTCGCGGTCCGGGTAGATCCTGGCATGGCGGCTGGAGGCGTAGTCGTCGTCCAGCACGATCGTGCTGTCGTGCGCCCGGCCCAGCGTGATGGTCTGGCCCTGGAGCGCGACGGTGGTGCCGGTGAGGGTGCCCTCGGACACGACCAGCTTCGTCGGTGCGTTACGGCGCGTCCGACCGGCGGCGGCCGGCTGCTGGCGCTGCTGCGGGGGCGCCTGCTGGCGCTGGGCCTGCTGCTGCGCCCGCCCCGCCTCCCGGCGCGACCCGCGCTGGGTGACACGCGTACCGAACAGGTCGCTGCGGATGACCTGCACGGCCACGATCACGAACAGCCACAGTACGGCCAGGAAACCCAGCCGCATGACCGTGAGGGTCAGCTCTGACATTGCCCCCGCTTCACCCTTCGGCTTGCCGGTAAATGATGGTGGTGCTGCCCACGACGATCCGCGAGCCGTCGCGGAGCGTAGCGCGGGTGGTGTGCTGCCCGTCCACCACGATGCCGTTGGTGGAACCGAGATCCTGGATCGTCGAGGGCGAACCGGTCCGGATCTCGCAGTGCCGGCGCGAGACGCCGGGGTCGTCGATCCGCACGTCGGCCTCGGTGCTGC
Organism: Streptomyces sp. NPDC051677; assembly: GCF_044453465.1. Lineage (NCBI taxonomy): Bacteria > Bacillati > Actinomycetota > Actinomycetes > Kitasatosporales > Streptomycetaceae > Streptomyces > Streptomyces sp. NPDC051677. Next base: position 82,556 of record NZ_JBITCT010000025.1, on the reverse strand, counting down.
GGCCCAGCACGAGCGTCGCGCGGGAGATCTGGTGGCGGGCGCCGTTGATCTCGATCCAGTGGCGGGTGCGGGACCCGGGCTGCGGAGCCCCGGCCAGGCCCCCGCCTGCCCCGCCGGGGCGCTGCGCGCCCGCGGCGGGCGGGTAGCCGTAACCGCCGGGACGGGCGCCGGGGGCGCCGGGCGGCGGAGCGGACGGCATCGGCGGAGCGGCCGCTCCGGCGCCGGCGCTGAGATAAGAAGCGCTGCCCGGTCCGCCGGGCCGCTGTCTGCCGCCGGCTGCGGGCGCCTGCTCCGGCGCCTGGCTGCTGGAGGAGGCGAGCGTACGGCTGCGCACCCGGTACAGGCCGGTGTCGAGGTCGTCCGCCTTCTCCAGGTTGACCTTGATCGGTCCCATGAAGGTGTAGCGCTGCTGCTTGGCGTAGTCGCGCACCATGCCGGCGAGCTCGTCGCCGAGCTGGCCGGAGTAGGGGCTGAGCCGCTCGTAGTCCGGCGTGCTCAGCTCCACGATGAAGTCGTTGGGGACGACCGTGCGGTCGCGGTTCCAGATGGTCGCGTTGTTGTCGCACTCACGCTGGAGCGCGCCGGCGATCTCGACGGGCTGGACCTCGGACTTGAAGACCTTGGCGAAGGTGCCGTTGACCAGACCCTCGAGACGCTGCTCGAACTTCTTCAGAACTCCCATGGGGCACCTCCTCCGTAGTGGCTGCCGTCCTGTGCCGTGCCGCTTACCTTGCCGGTCACGTTGTCGCTTACCTGGTACTGCTTACTGATCGTATCCACGCGCCGGTGAATCGGCTGGTTCCCCCTGTCGGCCCCGTCGACGGGTGTCGACGACCTCGTGCGCACCTGCTTCGGACTCTCGCTTCTGTCCAGGATCGTAGAGGCGGCCGTGGACCAGTGTCCCGCACCTGACTGTGCTCCTCGCCCGGCTCCTGGGGAGACGGTCGCCATAGGTACGAGGTTGATACGTGAACCAGTCACCGCGGAGACGTACGGGGTCGCCGACCGTCCCCCACCTGCTCCCTGCCCGCGAAATAGGGATGTGAACGCACCCTGGACCGCGTGCTAATGTTCTGCATGTCGGAAGGCGGCGGGCCGAAAAGCCCACAAGCCCGAGGACACACCCAATGCGCGGGTGGCGGAATAGGCAGACGCGCTGGATTCAGGTTCCAGTGCCCGCAAGGGCGTGGGGGTTCAACTCCCCCCTCGCGCACCAGCTGAAAGCCCCGCAGGTCTAGGACCTGCGGGGCTTTCGCGTATCCCAGGGCAGTTGCCCACAGCAGCGGGCGCAGGCCAGTACTGGCCACAGTTGCTCACGGTGTGTGAGGAACATCTCAGGGTGGCGACCGGCCGCAGACGAGGGCGTAGCGGGCTGCACCGGGCTCGCCCGGACCGCGACCTGGCGTTGCACGTATGGCGAAGACCACCCCGACGGCGACCACGCTCCGGCAGTCAGGACGTGGGGGTGAGCTTTCTGGTCGGGTGCGATGTTTCACGTGAAACACCTGCTGGCCGGCGGGGGCCGGCAGAGGACTTGTCCACAGATGGGGAGTTATCCACAGGGTCTGCCGCCCTGTGGCCGCCGGGCTGTACGGTCGGCACGAGTTGATGTTCGGCTCGTCGAGCCAATGGACGTATGTGTGCGGGGGAGGCGGTCATGGCGACCGAGGCAGTCGGTGGTGTCGGCGTCGGTATCGGGGTGGGCGGCGACGCTGGCACCGGTGCAGGGACCGGGATGGAGACGGGTGGGGCGCGCAGGCTTCCCCGGGTGCGTGGGTTCGCGGAGTGGCCCGTCGAGCCGTCTGCCGACGGGCCGGCGGCGGGGGCGGGAGCGGGTTCGCGGTCGCCCAAGGAAGAGGGCAGGGCGCTGCGCGGCCGGGTATCCCGGTCGGCGCACGCCGCACTCGAGCTGCACGACTCCCGACCGGACGCCGTGACGGCGGTCGAGGAATCCAACCAGGGCCGCATCCCGGAGCTGACGCCGATAAGGGTCGGCCGGATGGCGGCCACCCCGTTCGCGTTCCTGCGCGGCTCGGCGGGACTCATGGCATACGACCTGGCCCGCACCCCGATGACCGGGATCCGCGCGCAGATCTGCGGCGACGCCCACGCCGCCAACTTCGGTCTGTACGGCGACGCCCGGGGCGGGCTGGTCATCGACCTCAACGACTTCGACGAGACGGTCGACGGCCCCTGGGAATGGGACCTCAAGCGCCTCGCCGCCTCCCTGGTGCTCGCAGGCCGGGAGGCCGGCGCGGACGAGGACACCTGCCGCAGAGCAGCGCACGGCGCGGCCGGCTCCTACCGCCGCACCATGCGGCTCCTGGCCAGGCTGCCGGTGCTGGACGCATGGAACGCCATCGCCGACGAAGAGCTCGTCTCCCACACCGACGCCCACGACCTGCTGGGCACCCTGGAACGGGTCTCGGAGAAAGCGCGGGCCAACACCAGCGGTCGGTTCGCGGCGAAATCGACCGAGCCGACAGAGAACGGCGGCCGCCGCTTCGTCGACGCGGCGCCGGTGCTGCGCCGAGTCCCGGACGCGGAGGCCGCCGCCGTGGCCGCGTCCCTGGAGCACTACCTGACCACCCTGTCCGAGGACCGCCACCCCCTCCTCGCCCGTCACGCCGTCCACGACGTCGCCTTCCGTATCGTCGGCACCGGCAGCGTCGGCACCAGGTCGTACGTGGTGCTGCTGCTCGACCACCGGGGCGAACCGCTGATCCTCCAGGTGAAGGAGGCCCGCGCGTCGGCCCTGGTCCCGCACCTGCTGACGGCCGGCTTCGAGGCGCCGGAGGTGGACCACGAAGGTCGCCGGGTGGTGATCGGGCAGAAGCGCATGCAGGTCGTCAGCGACATACTTCTGGGCTGGACGACCGTCGACGGTCGCCCCTTCCAGGTACGACAGTTCCGCAACCGCAAGGGCAGCGTCGACCCGTCCGCGCTCGCCGCCGACCAGGTCGACGACTACGGCCGCATGACCGGCGCCCTCCTGGCCCGCGCCCACTCCCACAGCGCCGACCCACGCCTGATCGCCGGCTACTGCGGCAAGAACGAAGAACTTGACGACGCGATCGCCACGTTCGCCGTCACCTACGCCGACCGCACCGAAGCCGACCACACGGACCTTGTGACAGCGGTCCGGGCAGGGCGGATCGCAGCCGAGACGGGGGTGTGAGACAGGGGTGTGAGGAGGGTTCACCGAAGTTCATCGAAGTACATCGGCCTCGGCGGGCGGACCCGCGAGTCCGCCTGCCGCCCCGGGACGCCGGTGGCGGTGGCGGTGGCGGTGGCGGTTCGCCGAGATGACACCGGCGGCGGTGACGGTGGGCCGAGATGACACCGGTGGCGGTCCGCCGAGATCGCGAGGCGGGGCGGGCGGGTGTGGGGTGGGCGGGGTGGGGGCGAGGGCGGGGAGGGGGAGGGGGGAGGGAGGGGGAGCCCCCCTCGGTAGTGGATGGTTGGCAGCGGTGGTTGGGGTGGCGTTGGCCTAGGCTGGTCGGGTGACGACCCCCGAAGCTGAGCAGCCCCGGCCCGAGGCGCGGCTGGAGCAGGCCGTGCGGGCCGCCGAGCAGGCGTTGATCGAGTTCGAGATCGCGGTGGAGACCTTCCGCGTCGAGGTCGAGAACTTCTCGCGGCTCCACCACCAGAAACTCGGTCCGATGTACACCCGGCTCGACGAGCTGGACGCGCAGATCGCCGAGGCCAGGGCCGCCCGCACCGGTGATCCCGAGGACCTGCGCAAGGCCGCCGAGGCGCGGGCGCGGGTGATGCCGATGCCCGGGGTGGAGGAGCTGTTCCACGGCTGGATGGACGGGGAGGGGCTGTTTCCGGAGGCCGCGGCGATGCTCACGGAGCAGTCGGTGAGGCCCCCGGAGCGGGTGCGGCCCAGCGAGGAGGCCCGCAAGCTGTACCGCGAACTGGCCCGCAAGGCCCACCCCGACCTGGCGCAGGAGGACGCCGAGCGGGCCCGGCGCGAGGAGTTCATCACTCGTGTGAACGCGGCCTATGCCCGCGGCGACGAGGCGCTTCTACGTGAGTTGGCCGAGGAGTGGGCGGCTGGTCCGGTGCCCGCGGAGCGCAGCCCGAGTCCGAGTGACGAGCTTTACGCTCGCCTCGAGTGGCTTGCTCAGCGCAAGGAGATGCTCACGCTGGTCGCCAGGGAACTTGAGGAGAGTGCGATCGGCTCGATGCTGCGGATGGCTCCGGACGATCCCGATCGCCTCCTGGACGAGATCGCCGACAAACTTCTCGCCGATGTGGCCGCCCGCGAGGCGGAGCTGGCCGAGCTGGTGGGTTAGTGCCGGGCTGCCGTGCTGCCGGACTGCCTGGCTGGTGTGCTGCCTGGCTGGTGGGGCCGTCGTGGCCGGTGCCCGGTCGGGTAGCGTCGGGGGCATGAGTTTCGGAGCTGGTGTGCCCACGGTCGAGGTCGGAGACCTCAAGGACGGCGACTTCCTGCTGGACGTCCGTGAGGACGACGAGTGGCAGGCGGGCCATGCCGAAGGGGCACTGCACATCCCCATCAGCGACTTCGTCGCCCGCTATGGCGAGCTGACCGAGGCGGCTCCGCAGGACGGGCGGGTCCATGTGATCTGCCGTTCCGGCGGTCGTTCGGCCCAGGTCACGATGTATCTCGTCCAGCAGGGCCTGGACGCCGTGAACGTCGACGGCGGCATGCAGATCTGGGCCGCCGCGGGCCGTCTCGTCGTCACGGACGAGGGCCGGCCGGGCTTCGTTCTGTAGGCGGCTGGAGAGTGGCGGCCGGCGGCGGGTGCTGTGTGGGTGTGTCGCCGTCGGTCAGCCGAGGGGGTGGGCGGCCAGTAGGTCGCCGAGTGTCTCCTCGTGTGCCGCGGCGGGGCCGAGCGACAGTTCCAGGTGCTTGGCCCAGGCGTGGTAGCGGTGCAGTGGGTAGTCGACGTCGGCGCCGAAGCCCCCGTGCAGATGCTGAGCGGTCTGCACGATGCGCCGTACGCCCTCCGAGGCCCAGATCTTGGCCACGGCGACGTCACCCGAGGCGGGCAGTGCTCCCGGCGCCCCGGAGGTGATCCGCCAGGCGGCCTGCCACAGGGTGACCTCCATTGCGCGCAGGTCGATGTAGCGGTCGGCGGCCTGGACGGCGACGGCCTGGAAGCTGGCGATGGGGTGCCCGAACTGTTCCCGCTTGCCGGCGTAGTCGCTGGTCATCGCCAGTACGCGTTCGCCCAGACCGAGTGCCAGGGCGCAGGTGCCGGTGGTCAGCAGGGTGCGCAGCCACTCCCAGGCGCCGTCGGCGGTGATGACGTCCCGGTCGGCGATCCGCGCCGAGTCGAGGCGTAGTTCGCCGAGCCGTTCGCCGGTGGTGGAGATCTGCTCGGCGAGTTCGACTCCTTCGTGTTCGCGGGGGACGACGGCGAGGATGCTCCGGTCGTCGCCGGTGCGCGCCGGTACGACGACGAAGTCGGCGTCGTGCGCCCACGACACTGCCGTCTGCACCCCGTCCAGCAGCCACTGACCGCCGGAGTCTCCCGCGCCGTTGATGGCGTTGGTGCCGTCCTGGCGGGCGGTGACGGCTAGTTCGGCCGGGTCGTGGCCCGTGCGGCCGTTCGTGGCGACGGTCAGGACGACTTCGCCCCGCCCGGCGCGGGTGAGGAGCGTCGACCTCAACTCCGGGCTGCCGTAGGCCTGTACGGCGGCCATGGCGGCGCTGTTCTCCAGTAGCGGTGTTCGTGCCAGCACTTTCGCCGACTCGCGCAGGACGAGGCAGAGCGCGATCGCATCGAGGCCCGATCCGCCGGACTCCTCGTCGAGGAGCAGGCTCAGCAGGTCCGCCGCGGCGAGCCTGGACCACAGTGCGCGGTCGAAGCCGTCGGCCACGGCGCCCTTGGTGAGCGCCGGGCTCGGCACGCTGTCGGGAGCGACCGCGGCGAATACTCCCCGCGCTGCCTCGGCTGCCGCCTGCTGCTCCTCGGTGAAGGTGAAGTCCACGGCCTGTCCTCCCGACGGGTCAGCTGATCTGACGGAGCGTCAAGATAGAACAGGTTCTAGAAGAAGGGAACAGTAGCCGGGGCCCCGCTCCTCACCGGTCGAAGTCCACCTCCACCGCCTCCGTCAGCGGATGCGACTGGCACGCCAGCACGTACCCGGAGTCCGTCTCCTCCGGCTCCAGCGCGAAGTTGCGGTCCATGCGGACCTCGCCGGAGACCAGGAAGGCCCGGCAGGTTCCGCACACGCCGCCCTTGCAGGCGTAGGGCGCGTCGGGCCGGTTGCGCAGCACCGTCTCGAGGACCGACTCCCCGTCGCGTACGGGCCAGCTTCCGCCGCGGCCGTCGAGCCGGGCGGTCACGGTGCTGTGTGCGGGGGCGGCCGTGCGCACCGGCGGGGTCGCGACGTCGACGTGGAAGATCTCCTCGTGGATCCGGGACCGCGCGACCCCGAGCTCCCGCAGTGCCCGCTCGGCGCCCTGTACGAGCCCGAACGGTCCGCACAGGAACCATCCTGCGACGTGTTCCACCGGCAGCAGCGACGGGAGCAGCCCGGTGAGCCGTTCCTGGTCCAGCCGCCCGGAGGGCAGCCCTGCCTGCTGTTCCTCGCGGGAGAGCACGGTGACCAGGTGCAGTCGCTCGGGGAAGCGGTCCTTGAGGTCGGCGACCTCCTCCAAGAACATCGTCGAGGCGGCCGTCCGGTCGCTGCGTATGAGGCAGAACCGCGCTGCGGGCTCGCGGGCCAGCAGTGTCGAGGCGATCGACAGCACCGGGGTGATGCCGCTGCCGCCGACGATCGCCGCGTACAGCCCGGGGGCGGGGTCGAGGGTGAACCGGCCGGCCGGAGTCATCACCTCCAGCTGGTCGCCGGGGTTGATCTCCTTGAGCGCGTACGTCGAGAAGGCTCCGTCCTCGACCAGGCGCACGCCCACCCGCAGGGTGCCGGGTCCCTCGCTGTCGGGGTCGGGTGCGGGCGAGCAGATGGAGTAGGTGCGCCGGACCTCGGTTCCGTCGACCACGCGGCGCAGGGCGAGATGCTGTCCTGGGGTGTGCCGGTACTCCTCGCGGAGCTCGTCGGGGACCATGAGGGTGAGGGCGACGGAGTCGTCCGTGAGGCGGTCCACCGCGGCCACCTGGAGCGGGTGGAAGCGGGCCATCACAACTCCTTGAAGTGGTCGAAGGGTTCTCGGCAGGCGAGGCAGCGCCGTAGTGCCTTGCAGGCGGTGGAGGAGAAGCGGCTGAGCAGTTCGGTGTCGGCGCAACCGCAGTGCGGGCAGCGGACCGGTTCGTCCGGCACGTTTTCCGGTTCGCTGTGGAGGGTGTGCGTCGGGCCCAGCGTCAGGGTCACCGGGCCCGGAGCGGACCGGGTGCTGCGTGGTGGGGCGATGCCGAAGTCCCGTAGTTTGCGGCGTCCTTCGGCGGAGATGTCGTCGGTCGACCAGGCGGGTGTGAGCACGGTGCGCACGGTGACGTCCCGCACCCCGTGCTCGTGCAGCGCCTTTTCGATGTCCGCGGACATCGCCTCGATCGCGGGGCAGCCGGTGTAGGTGGGGGTCAGTTCGACTTCGACGGTGTCCGTGTCGCGTAGGTGCACCGCGCGCAGCACACCGAGTTCCTGCAGGGTGAGCACGGGCAGCTCGGGGTCGGGCACCGAGCCGGCGACCGCGAGGAGTTCCGCCTCCAGCGGGGTGAGCGTCACCATGACGCCCCCGGGTGGCTGCGGTGCAGGTGTTGCATCTCGGCGAGCATCCGGCCGAACGACTCGGTGTGCAGGCCTTCGCGGCCCGCGCCGGCGCTCCAGGCTCCGGTGCGCGGCCCTTCGGGCACCGTGAGGCCGGCCCGTCCCAGTACGTCCTTCACCGACTCCAGCCAGGCCGAGCCCAGGTCGGTCCCGTCGAGGTCGAGGCCGTGCACTGGGCGGAACATCTCTCCGGTGAACCGCCACAGCGCGTCGCAGGCGCGCTGCATCCGCTCGTGGCTGAGCTCGGTGCCGTCGCCGAGCCGCAGTGTCCACTGCTCGGCGTGGTCGCGGTGGTAGGCGACCTCCTTGACGGCCTTCGCCGCGAGCCCCGCGAACAGGCCTGCGCCGGTCGCCAGTTGTGCGTACAGCAGGTGCTGGTAGGTGGAGAAGTACAGCTGGCGGGCGATGGTGTGGGCGAAGTCGCCGTTGGGCTGTTCGACCAACTGGAGGTTGCGGAAGGCGCGTTCCTCGCGCAGGTAGGCCAACTCGTCCTCGTCGCCGGCCATCGACAGCAGGATCCGGGCCTGGCCCAGGAGGTCGAGTGCGATGTTGGCGAGCGCGACCTCCTCCTCGAGGACGGGCGCGTGGCCCATCCATTCCCCCAGGCGGTGGGAGAGCACCAGGGCGTCGTCGCCGAGGGCGAGGGCGGCGGCGTTGGTGTGTGTGTTCGTCGGCGTGGTCACAGGTGCTTCACCCCCTCCGGGATCTCGTAGAACGTCGGGTGTCGGTACGGCTTGTCGGCGGCCGGTTCGAAGAACGGGTCCTTCTCGTCGGGCGAGGAGGCCGTGACCGCCGAGGAGGGCACGACCCAGATCGAGACGCCTTCGCCGCGCCGGGTGTAGAGGTCGCGGGCGTTGCGCAGGGCGAACTCGGCGTCCGGTGCGTGCAGGCTGCCGGCGTGGGTGTGGGAGAGGCCGCGCCGGGAGCGCACGAAGACCTCCCACAGGGGCCAGTCGGTGTTCGTCATGCCTGCTCCATTTCCGTTTTCGTCCCGCTGGTGCGCTTGGCCGCGTGGGCCGCGGCCGCTTCTCGTACCCATGCGCCCTCGTCGTGTGCGCGCCTGCGTTGCGTTATCCGCTGTTCGTTGCAGGGGCCGTTGCCCTTGAGGACTTCCTTGAACTCGGTCCAGTCGATGGGGCCGAAGTCGTGGTGGCCCTGCTCCTCGTTCCACTTCAGGTCGGGGTCGGGGAGGGTGAGGCCGAGGGATTCCGCTTGGGGGACGCAGATGTCGACGAAGCGTCGGCGTAGTTCGTCGTTCGAGTGGCGCTTGATCTTCCAGGCCATGGACTGCGCGGAGTGCGCGGACTCGTCGTCGGGCGGGCCGAACATCATCAGCGACGGCCACCACCAGCGGTTCACCGCGTCCTGCGCCATCGCGTGCTGCTCCGTGGTGCCGCGGCTGAGGGCGAGCAGCAGTTCGTAGCCCTGGCGCTGGTGGAAGGACTCCTCCTTGCAGATGCGGACCATCGCGCGCGCGTACGGGCCGTAGGAGCAGCGGCACAGGGGGACCTGGTTGGTGATCGCGGCGCCGTCGACCAGCCAGCCGATCGCGCCGACGTCCGCCCAGGTCAGCGTGGGGTAGTTGAAGATGGAGGAGTATTTCTGGCGGCCGGTGTGGAGCTTGTCGAGGAGTTCCTCGCGTCCGGTGCCGAGGGTTTCGGCCGCGCTGTACAGGTAGAGGCCGTGGCCCGCTTCGTCCTGGACCTTGGCCATCAGGATGGCCTTGCGGCGCAGGGAGGGCGCGCGGGTGATCCAGTTGGCTTCCGGCTGCATGCCGATGATCTCGGAGTGGGCGTGCTGGGCGATCTGGCGTACCAGCGTCGCGCGGTAGGCGTCGGGCATCCAGTCGCGTGGCTCGATGCGCTCGTCGGTGGCCACGGTGGCGTCGAAGGCGCGCTCGTACGCCTCGTCGGCGCCGCTTCCGTCGCTTGCGCTGTTGGGTGCGGTGTGCGGCTGTGTGCGGGCCGTCTGGTGCGCGGCTGCTGTCGCCATGCGGTCCCCCTTCACCTTGGGCCTGAGCTCAGTGCCCTGGCCGCGGCTCTGCCCGAGCCTTCTCCCGACCGATCGTTCGGTCCGTGCGATTCCATGGTGGGACGGCCGTCGTAAGGTGTCAACCGCTGTGGATAACCTGCGGGCGTCCCCTGTGGACAACCCACCCCACCCCGCCCCGCCCCGGTCCGGGCGCCGCGGGGGGAGGGCTGCGCCGAACGGGTGAGGCTGAGTACCGTTCGCGATTGCGCGACGCAGCGCGAAGACGACCGGGATCGGGGAACGGGGCGGAATGGACGCGTACGACGGAGGCTCTGGCGCTCCGCAGAGGACGAACACGTCAGGGGAGGCGGACGAAGAGTCGACGGCCGGCACGGAGACGGCGGCGGAATCGGCAGCGGAATCGGAAACGGCAGCGGAAACAAGCGCCGTGACCGGGGCGTCCCCCGCGGAGGGCGCCGTTCCCGGCCCCCGGGCCGAGTCCGTCACTCCTCAGACCGGCGCCGCATCAGGCCCTGGAGTCGAGCTGACCGGCCCCGTCGCCTGGCCTGCCGTCGTCCCGTCCACCGGTGTCGTCCCCGCCACCGGTCTCGTGGCCGAGCACCCTCGCCCCGAGCCCCCTCGCCCGGAGCCCCGCACCGGTGTGGCCGCGCTCTCCCCGCGCTATCAGATCGGCGCCGCGCTGGCGCTCGCCGTCGTCGCGGTCGCCGTGTGTGTGCATGTCGGGATGGTGTTCCTGCACGTCGCGCCGTCGAACACGGTCACCAAGGCGCACGGCAAGGCGATCGACGAATGGATCTACCCGGAGTTCGAGCAGAACTGGAAGCTGTTCGCGCCGAACCCGTTGCAGCAGAACATCGCCGTCCAGGTCCGCGCCGAGGTCCGGACCGCGGGCGGCGGGTCGAGGACGACCGGCTGGTACGACCTGTCCGCGCAGGACGGGCGGGCCATCGACGGCAACCTGCTGCCGAGCCACACCCAGCAGAACGAGCTGCGCCGCGCCTGGGACTTCTACACGTCCACGCACGGCAGCGACAACGGCGCGGTGGGCATACGCGGCGCGCTCTCGGAGACGTATCTGCGCCGCATCGTGGTGCTGCGGCTGGAGCGTGGCGGCGCGGCCGGTGACGGCGGTGTCGTCGAGCGGGTCCAGCTCCGTTCGCAGACCACCAATGTGACCCCGCCGAAGTGGAGCGACGAGAAGGTGTCGATGAGCCCGGTGTACCGCGAGCTGCCCTGGTGGTCGGTGCCGGACGGCGCCATCGAGGGAGGCGCGAGGTGAACCGGTTCTCCTTGTCGGTGTCCACCGCCATCGCCCGCGTCACCGAGTCGGCGCTCGGGCCCTACCAGAGTGCTGTGGTCCGGATCGGCTTCAGCGCCACCTGGCTGCTGTTCCTGGTGCGCGAGTTCCCTCACCGCCTGGAGCTCTACGGTCCCGACGGCCCGTGGGACTGGGAGCTGGCCCGGCAGCTGATCGACTCCAACGGCGCGTTCACGGCCCTGATGTGGTCGGACGGCCGGGGCTGGTTCGAGGCCGTGTACGCGCTCGCGCTGCTCTCCAGCGCGCTGCTGCTGCTGGGCTGGCGCACCCGTGCGATGTCGGTGCTGTTCATGGTCGGTGTGCTCTCGCTGCAGAACCGCAGCGTCTTCATGGGTGACGGCGGCGACAACGTCCTGCACCTGATGTCGATCTACCTCGTGTTCATGCGCTGCGGTCAGGTGTGGTCGCTGGACGCGCGGCGGGCGCGGCGCGAGCAGGCGGCACGCGCGCGTGGGGAGCGGGTCCCGGACCGGGTCGGTCCCGTCCTGTGGGCCGCGGCCGGGTTCGTGCTGGTCACGGTGACGGTCGCAGGCCGCTTCCACAGTGAGTGGAGCATTCCGGCGCTTCTGTGGACGGCGTGGGTCGCGCAGGGCCTGTGGTGGGCCGTCGGCCGTCTGCGGAAGTCGACGGAGCCCCGGATCCTGCTCGACGTGATCGGCAACATCCTGCACAACGGCGCTTTGGTCGTGATCATGACCGAGGCCTGTCTGATCTACGCGACGGCCGGCTGGTACAAGATCCAGGGCTCGCGCTGGCAGGACGGCACCGCCGTGTACTACCCGCTGCACCTGGACTACTTCTCGCCCTGGCCCGCGCTCGCCGACCTGCTGGCCGGCAGCGGCACGATGGTCCTGCTCGCGACGTACGGGACCGTCATCGTGCAGGTGGCCTTCCCGTTCACCCTGTTCAACCGGCGGCTGAAGAACGTCCTGCTGGCATTGATGATGGTCGAGCACGCGGTGATCGCCGTGGTGCTGGGCCTGCCGTTCTTCTCGCTGGCGATGATCGCGACGGACGCCGTGTTCCTGCCGACGCCGTTCCTGCAGCGGCTGGGCGGCTGGGCGGCACGCGCGCGTGGACGGCTGTTCTCCGGCGGCGGCCGTACGGCGACGGCGAAGCCGCCGGCCCAGGAGGAACCCGAGCACGCGCGCGTAGGGTTCACGGCATGACCGACCCCGGGAGCGCCGGCCGCGATCCGCTTAGCCGGTGGCGCAGGCTCGCCGACGCCTCCGTCCTGCTCGACGGTTTCCACGCCCTCAAGCACGCCGTGCGTTTCGGGGCGGAGGTGCCGGTGGCGGTCACGGCCGACCGGCGGGCGACGCTCGCGCTCGCCGACGAGCTCGCTCCCGACGTGCGCGAGACGCTGGCGGGGCTCCTGACGGAGGTCCCGGAGGCGACGTACGCCTCGCTGGTGCCGCGGCCGCATCCCACCGCGGTCGCGGCCCTGGCCGTGCGGCCCTTGCGGGAGGACAACCTGGAGCGGCTGGCGCACGCGCCCCGCAGCGCCCCCGTGGTGGTCCTCGACAACCCGCGCAACCTGGGCAACGCGGGGGCGGTGATCCGGCTGGCCGCCGGGTTCGGGGTGACCGGGGTGGTCACTACCGGCACGCTCGATCCCTGGCATCCGACGGTCGTGCGCGGCGGGGCGGGGCTGCACTTCGCGACCGCCGTGGAGCGGCTGACCGTCGACGAGCTGCCGGCCGGTCCGGTGTTCGCGCTGGACCCGGAGGGCGACGACATCCGGGGCGTCAAGCTGCCGGACGACGCCCTCCTCGCTTTCGGCTCCGAGCGCAGCGGGCTGTCCGCGGAGCTGCGCGCGCGTGCCGATCATCTCCTCGCCCTGCCGATGCGCCCCCAGGTCTCCAGCTACAACCTCGCGACCAGTGTGGCCATGACGCTGTACCACTGGAGCGCCACCGGGGGCGCACCGCACGTCCCTCAGCCCAGCCCCTAGACGGCGGCGGCTCTGGACGCCCTTGGACGTCCCTAGACGTCCCTGCGGACCTCCACCACCCGGAACCGGTTGGCGACGAACGCGCCGTCGGTGAGGGCCGCGTTGGCCGCCGGGTTGCCGCCCGAGCCGTGGAAGTCGGAGAACGCGGCCGTCTGGTTGACGTAGACCCCGCCGGTGAGGTTGAAGGACAGCTGGGCGGACTCCTCCAGGCAGACCTCCTGGATCGCCTCCTCGACTTCCTCGTCGGTGGTGTACGCGCCGACCGTCATCGCACCCTGCTCGCGCACCGTGCGCCGCAGCAGGGCGACCGCGTCGGCCGCGGAGTCGACGGCGACGGCGAAGGAGACCGGGCCGAAGCACTCGCTCATGTAGGCGGCCTCGTCGTCCGGCTTGGCCCCGTCCAGCTTGACGATGACAGGGGTGCGTACGACCGCGTCCGGGAATTCCGGGTTGCTCACCTCACGGGAGGCGAGGGCGACCTCGCCGAGGCCCGCCGCGGCCTCCAGGCGGGCCTTGACGTCCGGGTTGACGATCGCGCCGAGCAGGCCGTTCGCGCGCGCGTCGTCGCCGAGGAGGCCGTCGACCGCGCGGGCGAGGTCGGCGACGACCTCGTCGAAGGTCTTCGGGCCCTCGTCGGTGCGGATGCCCTCGCGGGGGATCAGCAGGTTCTGCGGGGTGGTGCACATCTGGCCGCTGTACAGGGACAGCGAGAACGCCAGGTTGGCGAGCATGCCCTTGTAGTTCGCGGTGGACTCCACGACCACGGTGTTGACGCCGGCCTTCTCGGTGAAGACCTGCGCCTGGCGGGCGTTGGCCTCCAGCCAGTCGCCGAAGGCGGTCGAGCCGGTGTAGTCGATGATCCTGATCTCGGGGCGGGTGGCCAGGGTCTTGGCGATGCCCTCGCCGGGCCGCTCGGCGGCCAGGGCGACCAGGTTCGGGTCGAAGCCGGCCGCGGCGAGTGCCTCGCGCGCGATGCCCACGGTCAGCGCGAGCGGCAGCACCGCGCGCGGGTGGGGCTTGACCAGGACCGCGTTGCCGGTGGCCAGGGAGGCGAACAGGCCGGGGTAGCCGTTCCACGTGGGGAAGGTGTTGCAGCCGATGAGCAGGGCGGTGCCGCGCGGGACCGGCGTGAAGCTCTTGGTCATCGACAGCGGGTCGCGCTTGCCCTGCGGCTTGGTCCACTCCGCCGTCCCCGGGGTGCGGACCTGCTCGGCGTATGCGTAGGCGACCGCCTCCAGGCCGCGGTCCTGGGCGTGCGGGCCGCCCGCCTGGAACGCCATCATGAAGGCCTGGCCGGAGGTGTGCATGACCGCGTGGGTGAACTCGTGCGTGCGTTCGCTGATCCGCTTGAGGATCTCCAGGCAGACCACCGCGCGCAGCTCCGGGCCGGCGTCCCGCCAGGCGCGCTGTCCGGCCCGCATGGCGGGCAGCAGCGTCTCCAGGTCCGGGTGCGGGTAGGTCACGCCCAGCTCGATGCCGTACGGCGAGACCTCGTTGCCCACCCAGTCGTCGGTGCCGGGCTGGCCGAGGTCGAGGCGGGTGTTCAGCACGGCTTCGAAGGCGGCCTTGCCCGCCGCCGCGTCCAGGCTGCCGTTCTCCCCGTAGGCCTTGGGGTGTTCCGGGTGCGGGGACCAGTACGCCCGGGTGCGGATCGTTTCCAGGGCCTGGTCGAGGGTGGGCCGGTGCTGGGCGATCAGATCGTGCGTGGTCAGTTCGGCGGTGGCCATGCGGGACCAACTCCTCGTCGTGAGAACTCTTCTTCGAGCCCATGACCTGGCGGAACCCTGGGCAGGAACGGCCAGTCAGGGTTAGAGTAACCGAACGATCGGTCGGGACAAGGGGGCCTGCCGCATCTGTGGAAAACTCCGTGCGGGAGGATCGCGCACATGACAGCACTCGACCTCAGCAGCCCCGTGGCCGTCGTCGGCGCCGGCACCATGGGCCAGGGCATCGCCCAGGTCGCGCTGGTCGCCGGCCACCCGGTGCGGCTGTACGACGCCGTTCCCGGACGGGCCCGGGAGGCGGCCGCCGCGATCGGCGCGCGCCTCGACCGGCTCGTCGAGAAGGACCGCCTGGCCGCCGCCGACCGGGACGAGGCACGTGCCCGTCTGCGGGCCGCGGAGAGCCTCGCCGACCTCGCGGACTGCTCCCTGGTCGTCGAGGCCGTGGTCGAGCGCCTGGAGGTCAAGCAGGAGCTGCTGCGGCAGCTGGAGGACGTCGTCGGCGAGGACTGCCTCCTCGCCACCAACACGTCCTCCCTGTCGGTGACCGCCATCGCCGGCGCCCTGCGCAACCCCGGCCGCTTCGTGGGACTGCACTTCTTCAACCCCGCGCCGCTGTTGCCGCTCGTCGAGGTCGTCTCCGGGTACGCCACCGACGTCACGTCGGCCACGCGCGCGTACGAGACCGCCCGCACCTGGGGCAAGACGCCGGTCGCCTGCGCCGACACCCCCGGCTTCATCGTCAACCGCATCGCGCGGCCCTTCTACGCCGAGGCGTTCGCCGTCTACGAGGCCCAGGGCGCCGACCCGGCCACCATCGACGCCGTCCTGCGCGAGTCGGGCGGCTTCAGGATGGGCGCCTTCGAGCTGACCGACCTGATCGGGCAGGACGTCAACGAGTCGGTCACCCACTCCGTGTGGCAGTCCTTCTTCCAGGACGTGCGTTTCACGCCCTCGCTCGCCCAGCGCCGCCTGGTCGAGTCGGGCCGGCTGGGCCGCAAGAGCGGCCACGGCTGGTACGACTACCGGGAGGGCGCCGAGCCGGCCGAGCCGCACACCGCGGAGAAGGCCCAGCCGCCCGCCTACGTCGTCGCCGAGGGCAACCTGGGCCCCGCCTCCGAACTGCTCGCGCTGATCCGCGAGGCGGGCATCCAGGTCCGCGAGGAGGAAGAGGACCACGGCAGCCGTCTGGTGCTCCCCGGCGACGGTCAGCTCGCCCTCGCCGACGGCCAGACCTCCGTGGAGTTCCGGGACGTCGTCTACTTCGACCTCGCCCTCGACTACCGCAAGGCCACCCGCATCGCCCTGTCCGCCTCCCAGGACACCTCCACCCAGACCATGTCCGAGGCGATCGGCCTGTTCCAGGCGCTCGGCAAGGACGTCAGCGTCATCGGCGACGTCCCCGGCATGATCGTCGCCCGTACGGTCGCGCGGATCGTCGACCTCGCGCACGACGCCGTCGCCAAGGGCGTGGCCACCGAGGAGGACATCGACACCGCGATGCGCCTGGGCGTGAACTACCCCCTCGGCCCCTTCGAGTGGAGCCGCAGGCTGGGCCGCACCTGGGCCTGCTCCCTCCTGGACGACCTGCACGAACGCGACCCCTCCGGCCGCTACGCGCCGTCCCTCGCGCTCTACCGGCACTCCTACGCCACCGAGAAGCGGGAGGGCGCCTCGTGACCACCGCCAAACGCGACACGTACACCCCGGAGACCCTGCTCTCGGTCGCCGTCCAGGTCTTCAACGAGCGCGGCTACGACGGCACCTCCATGGAGCACCTCTCCAAGGCCGCCGGCATCTCCAAGTCGTCGATCTACCACCACGTCGCCGGCAAGGAGGAACTGCTGCGGCGGGCCGTCAGCCGGGCCCTGGACGGCCTCTTCGGGATCCTCGACGAGGAGCACGCGCGCGTGGGGCACGCCTCACAGCGCCTGGAGTACGTCGTGCGGCGCATGGTCGAGGTGCTCATCGGCGAACTGCCGTACGTGACGCTGCTGCTGCGCGTGCGCGGCAACACCGACACCGAGCGGTGGGCCCTGGAGCGGCGCCGCGACTTCGACCACCGGGTCGCCGATCTGCTGAGGGCGGCCGCCGCCGACGGGGACGTACGCGGAGACATGGACGTGCGGTTGGCGACGCGGCTGGTCTTCGGGATGATCAACTCGCTCGTCGAGTGGTACCGGCCGGGCGGCCGGGGGATGGTCGAGAGCGAGGTGGCCGACGCGGTGGTGCGGCTGGTCTTCGAGGGTCTGCGCACGGCGGACTGAGCGGGCCGGCCCTGTGGCTGCTCAGCCCTGTGGCTCCAGGTCCTCCTCCTCGAACACCAGCAGCGTGCGCGTGCTGAGCACCTCGGGGATCTCCTGGAGCCGGGTGAGCACCACCTCGCGCAGCGCCCTGTTGTCGGGCGTGTGCACCAGGAGCAGGACATCGAAATCGCCCCCGACGAGGGCGATGTGGGAGGCGCCGGGCAGCTGTCTGAGCTGCTCGCGCACGGTTCGCCAGGAGTTCTGCACGATCTTCAGCGTGATGTAGGCGCTGGTGCCCTGGCCCGCCCGCTCGTGGTTCACGCGGGCCCCGAAGCCGCGGATGACGCCGTCCTCGATGAGCCGGTTGATCCGTGCGTAGGCGTTGGCGCGCGAGACGTGGACCCGCTCGGCGACCGACCGTATCGAGGCGCGGCCGTCCGCCTGGAGCATCTGCAGGATGTCCTGATCGATGGCGTCGAGCGGGCGCGGCGGCTGCAGCGGGACACCGCTCTCCGGGACCGGCCCCCCTTCGGCCATTTGTTCAGGTGCCATGTCCCCCCGCTTCCCTACCATGGACGTACTGCATCCATCTCAGGCTGTGGAGAACCGTTTGTCCACAGCCTGAAGGGCCCCGTAGCCAAAATGTGCCGACGACCGAACAATCGGTAGGTGAGGCGCATCACCTTCGACGCGCCTCCCGTAGCCGCTTCCACGAGGAGGTGCCGTCATGACGGTCATGGAGCAGCGGGGCACGTACCGGCCCACGCCGCCGCCCGCCTGGCAGCCCCGTACCGACCCCGCGCCGCTGCTGCCCGACGCGGAGCCGTACCGCGTCCTCGGCACCGACGCGGCCGCGCAGGCCGACCCCGAACTGCTGCGCCGGCTGTACGCCCAGCTGGTGCGCGGCCGTCGCTACAACGTCCAGGCCACCGCCCTCACCAAGCAGGGCAGACTCGCCGTCTACCCCTCCAGCACCGGCCAGGAGGCCTGCGAGGTCGCCGCCGCGCTCGTCCTCCAGGAGCGGGACTGGCTCTTCCCCAGCTACCGCGACACCCTCGCCGTCGTCGCCCGCGGTGTGGACCCCGTCGAGGCCCTCACCCTGCTGCGCGGCGACTGGCACACCGGCTACGACCCCTACGAGCACCGCGTCGCGCCGCTGTGCACGCCGCTCGCCACCCAGCTTCCGCACGCCGTCGGCCTCGCGCACGCCGCCCGCCTCAAGGGCGACGACGTGGTCGTGCTCGCCATGGTCGGTGACGGCGGCACCAGCGAGGGCGACTTCCACGAGGCGCTGAACTTCGCCGCCGTCTGGCAGGCGCCGGTCGTCTTCCTCGTGCAGAACAACGGCTTCGCGATCTCCGTCCCGCTCGCCAAGCAGACCGCCGCCCCCACGCTGGCCCACAAGGCCGTCGGATACGGCATGCCGGGCCGCCTGGTCGACGGCAACGACGCCGCCGCCGTGCACGAGGTGCTGGCCGACGCCGTGCGCCGCGCGCGCGAGGGCGGCGGCCCCACCCTGGTGGAGGCGGTGACCTACCGCATCGAGGCCCACACCAACGCCGACGACGCCACCCGCTACCGCGGCGACGCCGAGGTCGAGACCTGGCGCGAGCACGACCCGATCCAACTGTTGGAGCACGAACTGACCGCGCGCGGGCTGCTCGACGAGCACATACAGCAGTCCACGCGCGACGCCGCCGAGGCGATGGCCGCCGACCTGCGCGCCCGCATGAACCAGGACCCGGCCCTGGACCCGATGGACCTGTTCGCCCACGTGTACGCCGAAGACACCCCCCAACTGCGGGAACAGCGCTCCCTGTTGCAGGCCGAGCTCGAGGCGGAGCAGGAAGGCGCGCACCGATGACCACCGTCGCCCTCAAGCCCGCCACCATGGCGCAGGCCCTCACGCGCGCGCTGCACGACGCGATGGCCGCCGACCCGTCCGTGCACGTCCTGGGCGAGGACGTGGGCGCCCTCGGCGGCGTGTTCCGGGTCACCGACGGTCTCGCCAAGGAGTTCGGCGAGGACCGCTGCACGGACACCCCGCTCGCCGAGGCGGGCATCCTCGGCACCGCCGTCGGCATGGCCATGTACGGCCTGCGCCCGGTCGTGGAGATGCAGTTCGACGCCTTCGCCTACCCGGCGTTCGAACAGCTCATCAGCCATGTCGCCCGTATGCGCAACCGCACCCGGGGACGCATGCCCCTGCCCATCACCGTCCGCGTGCCCTACGGCGGCGGCATCGGCGGCGTTGAGCACCACAGCGACTCCTCCGAGGCGTACTACATGGCGACCCCGGGCCTCCACGTCGTCACCCCCGCCACGGTCGCCGACGCCTACGGCCTGCTGCGCGCCGCCATCGCCTCCGACGACCCGGTCGTCTTCCTCGAACCCAAGCGCCTGTACTGGTCCAAGGACGCCTGGAACCCGCAGGACCCGCAGACCGTCGACCCGATAGGCCGCGCGGTGGTGCGGCGCCCGGGCCGCAGCGCCACACTGATCACATACGGGCCGTCGGTGCCGGTCTGCCTCGAAGCCGCGGAGGCGGCGCGCGCCGAGGGCTGGGACCTCGAGGTCGTCGACCTGCGGTCCCTGGTGCCCTTCGACGACGAGACGGTCTGCGCCTCGGTACGGCGGACCGGGCGCGCGGTCGTCGTCCATGAGTCGGGATCCTTCGGCGGGCCGGGAGGAGAGATCGCGGCCCGGGTCACGGAGCGCTGCTTCCACCACCTGGAGGCGCCGGTGCTGCGGGTCGCCGGGTTCGACCTTCCCTACCCGCCGCCGATGCTGGAGCGGCATCACCTGCCCGGCGTCGACCGCATCCTGGACGCCGTGGCGCGGCTGCAGTGGGAGGCCGAGAACTGATGGCACAGGTGCTGGAGTTCAAGCTCCCCGACCTCGGAGAGGGACTCACCGAGGCGGAGATCGTCCGCTGGCTGGTGCAGGTCGGTGACGTGGTCGCCGTCGACCAGCCGGTCGTCGAGGTCGAGACGGCCAAGGCGATGGTCGAGGTGCCCTGCCCCTACGGCGGCGTGGTCACCGCCCGCTTCGGCGATGAGGGCACGGAGCTGCCCGTCGGGGCCCCGCTGATCACGGTGGCGGTCGGTACGCCGACCTCGGGCGACGCGGCCGGTCCCACCGAGGGCTCGGGCAACGTGCTGGTGGGTTACGGCACGTCGGAGGCGCCGGCGCGGCGCAGGCGGGTGCGGCCGGCTCAGCCGACGGTCGCCGGTGCCGCCCGCGCGACCGCGGTCGCTCCGGCCCCGGCGGCCCCGGCGGTCCCGGCGGTCCCGGCCGAGGCGCTGGACCGGCCCGTGCCCGTGATCTCCCCCCTGGTGCGCAGGCTCGCCCGGGAGAACGGCCTGGACCTGCGGGAACTCACGGGGTCCGGGCCCGACGGGCTGATCCTGCGGGCGGACGTGGAGAACGCGCTGCGCGAGGCCCTCCCCCGGGAACAGCCGGCACAGGCACAGCAGTCGCCTGAGCCCTCCGCTCTCGCCGGAAGCCATCGGATTCCCCTCAAGGGCATCCGGGGCGCCGTCGCCGACAAGCTCTCCCGCAGCCGTCGGGAGATTCCCGACGCGACCTGCTGGGTGGACGCCGACGCGACGGAACTGATGCGCGCCCGCGCCGCCATGAACGCTGCGGGCGGGTCGAAGATCTCACTCCTCGCCCTGCTCGCCCGTATCTGCACCGCGGCCCTGGCCCGGTTCCCGGAGCTCAACTCCACCGTCGACGTGGCGGCCCGGGAGGTCGTCCGCTTCGACCACGTCCACCTCGGGTTCGCCGCGCAGACCGAGCGGGGCCTCGTCGTGCCCGTCGTACGCGACGCGCACACCCTGGACGCCGAGGGGCTCACCGCCGAGTTCGCCCGGCTCACCGACGCCGCCCGGGACGGCCACCTCACCCCCGGCGAACTGACCGGCGGCACCTTCACGCTGAACAACTACGGCGTGTTCGGCGTCGACGGCTCCACGCCGATCATCAACCACCCCGAGGCGGCCATGCTCGGCGTCGGCCGCATCGTCCCCAAGCCGTGGGTGCACGAGAGCGAGCTGGCGGTGCGCCAGGTCGTCCAGCTCTCGCTCACCTTCGACCACCGGGTGTGCGACGGCGGCACGGCGGGCGGCTTCCTGCGCTATGTGGCGGACTGCGTGGAGCAACCGGCGGTGCTCCTGCGCACCCTGTGATCACGCACACACCGTAGGCGTTACCCGCGTTTCCCGTGATCGTGGGGGCACGCATAGCCGGGGCGGCCCGCATACTCGGGGAGTGACCTCGAACGAGCCTTCCGAGCCCGCGTACGACGCCGTCGTGCTTGCCGGCGGCGGTGCCCGGCGGCTCGGCGGCGCCGACAAGCCCGGCGTGCGGGTGGGCGGACGCGCGCTGCTGGACCGGGTGCTCGGCGCCTGCGCCGACGCGCGCACCACCGTCGTCGTCGCCGACCCCCGCCCCACCGCCCGGCCCGTGCGCTGGGCGCGCGAGGACCCGCCCGGCGCGGGCCCCGTCGCCGCGCTCGACGCCGGAGTACGGCACACCGCGGCGGACGACGTGCTCGTCCTCTCCGCCGACCTGCCCTTCCTCGCGGCGGACACCGTGCGACGGCTGCTGACCGCGCTGCGCGCCGGCGGGGCCGAGGGCACGATGCTCACCGACGCCGACGGCTGCGACCAGCCGCTCGTCGCCGCGTACCGTACGGCCGCCCTGCGCCGTGAGCTGGCGGTGCTCACCGCCGACCACGGCGGCCTCACCGGGCTGCCCCTGCGCCGGCTGACCGCCGGACTCGATCTCACCCGCGTCTCCGACCCGGTCGCGTCCTTCGACTGCGACACCTGGGACGACATCGCCACCGCCAGGGCACGTATCAGGGAGCATGGCCACGTGTTGGATGAATGGATTTCCGCAGTCAAGGACGAGCTGGGCATCGACCTCGATGTCGACACCGGCGTCCTCCTCGATCTCGCCCGTGACGCCGCCCACGGGGTGGCCCGGCCCGCGGCCCCGCTGACCACCTTCCTGGTGGGCTACGCCGCCGCGCAGGCCCAGGGAGGCCCCGAGGCCGTCTCCGAGGCCGCCCGCAAGGCCGCGGCGCTGGCCCTGCGCTGGGCGCAGGAGGCCGAACAGGACACCGCCGCCCGGCACGACCAGGCTCCGCAGGACCAGGCCCAGCAGGACCAGGCCCAGCAGGGCAAGAAGGACAAGGCCGTCGAGCCCGGCGGTTCCGGACCGGACGCCGGATGACGCCCCGCGGCACCCGGCAGGGCCTCGACGCGGAGGACCTCGACGTCGAGGAGGCGCTCGCCCTGGTGAAGGACGGAAACGGCCCCACGCGGAGGGAGGGCAACGGCAACGGCTCCCCGTCCTCCCGCGCCCCGCAGCCCGGTCACCGGGCCGCCGCGGGGGAGCACCGCCACCAGGCCACCCCCTGGCCCGAGGCCCGGACGATCGCCGCCCGTGCCGCACGGTCCTGTGCCGCCCGCCGCGCGCCCGTCTCCGTGGCCCTCGGCGACGCCCTCGGCCTCGTCCTGGCCGCCCCCCTGACCGCCCTCACCGACCTGCCCTCCTTCGACACCTCCGCGATGGACGGATGGGCGGTCGCGGGACCCGGCCCCTGGCACGTACGGAACGAGGGCGTGCTGGCCGGCAGCGCCGCGCCCGCTTCCCTCGCCGACGGCGAGGCCGTCCGGATCGCCACCGGCGCCCGGATCCCCGCGGACACCACCGCGGTGCTGCGCAGCGAGCACGGCCGCACCGACGACAACGGCCGGCTGCACCCGACCCGCGAGATGCAGCACGGGCAGGACATCCGCCCGCGGGGGCAGGAGTGCCGCAGCGGGGACCAGTTGCTGCTCGCGGGAGCGGTGGTGACCCCGGCCGTGCTCGGCCTCGCCGCGGCCGCCGGGTACGACACGCTGACCGCTGTCCCCCGTCCCCGGGTCGAGGTGCTCGTCCTCGGCGACGAACTGCTCGCCGAGGGGCGCCCGCACGACGGCCTCATCCGGGATGCGCTCGGCCCGATGCTGCCCCCGTGGCTGCGGGCGCTCGGGGCCGAGGTCACCGCCGTACGCAGGCTCGGTGACGACGCGAAGGCCCTGCGCAAGGCCATCACCGCATCCAGCGCCGATCTGATCGTCACCACCGGGGGCACGGCCTCGGGGCCGGTCGACCATGTGCACCCCACCCTGCGCCGCCTCGACGCCGAACTCCTCGTCGACGGCGTCAAGGTGCGCCCCGGTCACCCCATGCTGCTGGCCCGCCTCAAGGATGACCAGCACCTCGTCGGTCTGCCCGGCAACCCCCTCGCGGCCGTCTCCGGCCTGCTCACCCTCGCCGAGCCCCTGCTGCGCACCCTCGCCGCCCGCCGGGCTCCCGAGCCGTACGCGCTGCCGTTGAGGGACGCGGCGCACGGGCACCCCTACGACACCCGGCTCATTCCGGTCGTGCTGCGGGGCGATCATGCCGTGCCGCTGCACTACAACGGTCCGGCCATGTTGCGGGGTATCGCAGCGGCCGACGCCCTCGCCGTCGTACCGCCGGGCGGCGCACGGGCGGGTCAGGAGGCCGAACTCCTCGATCTGCCGTGGGCGACGGCCGGGATCGGCGCCTGTTTCACGTGAAACACGCTCCGCGTTTCACGTGAAACCGTGGCTGTTTCACGTGAAACGTCGTCACGCCTGTTCGGCGGCCGGGACCGCCCGGCTGACGGTGATCACTCGGTCCCCCGGCTGCAGGCGGGTGAGCCGGGCATCGGCGTAGTCCAGCAGTTCCTCACGTCGGACGACAGCCACCACCAGGTCCGCGCAGGCGCGGGGCGCCTGTCCCGCCTCCGCCTCGGTGATCGGGCGCTCGATGAGGTCCAGGCCGCTGCCGAGGGTCATCAGGTCCTCCAAGGTCCTGGCCACGGTCGGGCTGACCATCGAGACGCCGAGCAGTCGGCCGGCGGAACTGGAGCTGGTGATCACGGTGTCCGCGCCGCTCTGCTTGAGCAGCGGCACGTTCTCGTCCTCCCGGGCGGCGACGACGATCGTGGCGCGCCGGTTCAGCTGGCGGGCGGTGAGGGTGACCAGGGCGGTGGTGTCGTCGCGCTGCGGGGCGACGATCACCCGGGAGGCGCGCTGGACCTCGGCCTTGAGGAGCGTCTCCGACCGGGTGGCGTCGCCGGTCACCGCCACCAGCCCGTCGTCTCCGGCCAGGCTGGCGGACTTGCGCTGTGCGTCCACGACCACGATCCGGTCCTTGGCGATGCCCTGCCCGACGAGGGTCTCCACGGCGTGGCGGCCCTTCGTGCCGTATCCGACGACCACGATGTGATCGCTGGTGCGGGCGCGCCAGCGGTGGATGCGGACCTGCTGCCGGGTGCGCTCGGTGAGCACCTCCAGGGTGGTGCCGACCAGGATGATCAGGAACAGCACGCGCAGCGGTGTGATGACGAGGATGTTGACGAGTCGGGCCGTGTCGCTGACCGGGGTGATGTCGCCGTAGCCGGTGGTGGAGAGGGTGACGGTGGCGTAGTAGGCGGAGTCGAGGAGGCCGACGGAGCCGTCTGCGTTGTCGTTGTAGCCGTCGTGGTCGGCGTAGACGATCAGCGTGGTGACGGCCAGGACCAGCAGGCCCATGGCGAGGCGCCGCAGCACCTGCTGGAGCGGGGGGACGCCGGTGCGCACGGGCATCGTGATGGAGCGGCCCGCCTCGGCGTCGTCCCGGGCCTCGGTGCGCGAGCGGTACCAGAGGGACCTGAAGAGGGAGAACCTGACCGGGCCGACAGGCTGTCGTTGGTCGTCCTTCATCGCGTGCCCCCTGTGGTGGTCGTTCGTTCGGTGGGCACCATGGTTCCCGGCGGGGTCGTGCCCGTCACGAAGCAACACCTGTCCATGAGTCCGCGCCTGTCCATGATCCTGGAGGTCCCCTTGCGCGACCACACTGTCGTCGTCGGCTTCGGTACGAAGGGGCGGTCCGCGATCCGGACGGCCTGCGCCGCCGGCCTGCGCAAGGAACAGGTCATGGTGATCGACCCGAGCGCGAAGGTGATCGAGGCGGCGACGGCCGAGGGCTACGAGGGCGTCGTCGGGGACGCGACGCGCAGTGATGTGCTGCGGCGGGCCGAGGTGCAGCGGGCGGGGCGGATCGTCATCGCGACGCAGCGCGACGACACGGCCGTCCTGGTGGCGTTGACGGCGCGCCAGCTCAACCCCGGGGCGAAGATCGTGGCGGCGGTCCGCGAGGAGGAGAACGCTCCGCTGCTCAAGCAGTCCGGTGCGGACGAGGTCATCACCAGCGCGGGTGCGGCCGGCCGGCTGCTCGGTCTGTCCGTGCTCAGCCCGGCGGCGGGCCGGGTCATGGAGGACCTCATCCAGCAGGGCGACGGGCTCGACCTGGTGGAACGGCCCGTGACCAAGGCGGAGGCGGGCCGCGGCCCGCGGGAGACGGACGACCTGGTGGTCAGCGTCGTCCGCGGGCACCGCGTCCTCGCCTACGACGACCCGGCGATCGGCGTGCTGGAACCGACGGACCGGCTGGTCACGATCATGCGGGTCGGCCCGGACAGCGCACGGGGCACCCTCGGAACACCCGGCATGCCCGGTGTCCCGCCCCTCCCACGGGCCTGAGAAGCCTCCCGACGGGACCAGCGCGAACAGCGCTGCCCACCCCAGCGACCGGGCGACCTCCGGCCAAGGGGCGAGGAGTAGCGTCCCTCTCATGCATGCGATCACGATTCCCGAACCCGGTGGTCCCGAGGCGCTCGTGTGGGACGAGGTCCCCGATCCCGTACCCGGCGAGGGCGAGGTCCTGGTCGAGGTGGCGGCCAGCGCCGTCAACCGGGCTGACATCCTGCAGCGCCAGGGCTTCTACGACCCGCCGCCCGGGGCCTCCCCCTACCCCGGCCTGGAGTGCTCCGGCCGGATCGCCGCGATCGGCCCCGGTGTCTCCGGCTGGGTCGTCGGCGACGAGGTGTGCGCGCTGCTCGCGGGCGGCGGCTACGCCGAGAAGGTCGCGGTGCCGGCCGGCCAGCTGCTGCCCGTGCCGACGGGCGTCGGCCTCGTTCAGGCCGCCGCGCTCCCGGAGGTGACCAGCACCGTCTGGTCGAACGTCTTCATGATCGCCCACCTCCGCCCCGGTGAGACGCTGCTCGTGCACGGCGGCTCCAGCGGCATCGGCACCATGGCGATCCAGCTGGCCAAGGCCGTCGGCGCGAAGGTCGCCGTCACCGCGGGCACCAAGGAGAAGCTGGCGTACTGCGCCGAGCTGGGCGCCGACATCCTGATCAACTACCGTGAGCAGGACTTCGTCGCCGAGGTGAAGCAGGCCACGGGCGGCGCCGGCGCCGACGTCATCCTCGACAACATGGGCGCGAAGTACCTGGACCGCAACGTCCAGGCGCTCGCCGTGAACGGCCGGCTCGCGATCATCGGCATGCAGGGCGGGGTCAAGGCCGAGTTGAACATCGGCGCGCTCCTTCGTAAGCGCGCCGCCATCAGCGCGACCTCGCTGCGGGCCCGTCCCCTGGAGGAGAAGGCGGCCGTCGTCGCGGCCGTCCGCGAGCACGTCTGGCCGCTGCTGGCCGCCGGCCATGTACGCCCCGTGGTCGACCGTGAACTCCCGATGAGCGACGCTCCCGACGCCCACCGGGTCGTGGAGGACAGCGGCCACATCGGCAAGGTGCTCCTGGTCGCGTCGTAGCCACAAGCGTCGGGCCCTGCCCCGGGCGGACGCCCCACACCCCGCTCACCTGCGCAGATCAGTCCTAGCCGCGGCGCAGGCGTAACGCGGCGAGGGCGAGGGCGATGCCCAGGCCGATGAGGACGAGGCCGGTGCCGAGCGGCAGGATCTGCAGCACGGGGCCGTCGGCCCGCTCTGCCTGCGTGGCCGACTGCCGTCCGGCGTCCTGGGGGGTCGCGGAGGTCGCGGGAACGACGACGGCCTGCGGGGACTCGGATCCGGTGAGGTCACCGTCGCCGTCACCGGCCTCCGCGTCGCCGCTCCCCTCGTCCGAGTCCTCCTCGCCGGTGTCCTCCCCCGCCGTGTCCTGCCCCTCTTCGTCCTCGTCCTCCCGCTGGTCGACCTTGCGGCCGGGCCGCTCGCGGCCCTCGCCCGCCCGGCTGCCTGCCCGGTCCGTTTCAGGGGAGGAGGGGACGGGGGTGGCGGACGCGGACACGGTGACGTACGGCGGGACGTGCCCGTACGCCGACACCGCCGCGTACGACGGGACGGCCCCGTAGGGCAGCACGACCACTCCCAGTGCGCCCACCGCGCCCAGGCGCATTCCGCACAACGCCCGCTGCCATGGAGTCACGTCCGTGACCCCCTCCCGGTACCCGGTTGCCAAGAAAAGTCCCAACAAGCCTCACATCAGTGAATTATCAGCGCATTACGGACTACGCCGAACGGAAACGGTGGATCACCTTTCATGGGGGGCACCACGGTGATGAGGTGGGGACGTGCGAGAGAATGGCGGCATGGAGATGCCGAGGAACGAAAGGTCGCCGGAGAACGCCCAGAAGATCCTGGTCGTAGGTCAGGACGGCATGGCGCTCGGCGGCATCGACGCTGACGAGGATTCCCGTGAGATCCCGGTGACGGAGATGGTCGAGCAGCCCGCGAAGGTCATGCGCATCGGCAGCATGATCAAGCAGCTCCTCGAGGAGGTGCGCGCGGCTCCTCTGGACGAGGCGAGCCGGGCCCGGCTGAAGGAGATCCACGCGAGCTCGGTGAAGGAGCTGGAGGACGGCCTGGCACCGGAGCTGGTCGAGGAGCTGGAGCGGCTGTCGCTGCCGTTCAACGAGGAATCGACCCCGAGCGATGCGGAACTGCGCATTGCGCAGGCCCAGTTGGTCGGCTGGCTCGAGGGCCTCTTCCACGGCATCCAGACCACCCTCTTCGCCCAGCAGATGGCCGCGCGCGCCCAGTTGGAGCAGATGCGCCGCGCGCTGCCGCCGGGCGTGAGCCACGAGGGCGCGGACGACCCGCGCGCGGGCGGCCGCACGGGCGGACCGTACCTGTAGGACCGCGGCCCCGTACCCGTAGACGGACACAAGCGGACGGACGCGAGCAGACGTACACAAAGAAGGGCCCGGCGTCATCGCCGGGCCCTTCTCGACGACGTCAGGCCGTCACGACGAGGTCAGGCCGTCACGACGCCGGGTTGCCCGAGGAGACCTTGAGCTCGATCTCGGGCATGTCCTTCGGGTCGACGTCCGTCCCGGCGGAGGGGAACTGGTCCATGACCGCCCCGTCGCCGTACGTGTTCTCGTCCACCTTCGTGATCTTGTACGGCCAGCCGGCGGCCTGGAAGCACGCCTTGACCGAGGCGATGTACTTGAACTTGAAGTTCGGCACCCGGATTTTGTCCGGGTCGTTGTACGACTCCTCCGGCTCGGAGCACTCGGTCGACTCGATCGTCTTGGAGGTGTCCGGCCCGCGGTAGTCCGCCGCCTTCGTCGCCGACGGCGAGGCGCTGGTCGTACCGCCCTTGGCGTCGTCGTCGCTGCCGCCGTTCAGCATGAGGCTGGCGATGAGGCCGCCGACCGCCACCACGGCGACGACGGCCGAGCCGATGAGCACCGTCCTGCTGTTCTTGCGGCTGCCGCCGCCCGAGGACACCGTGGTCGACGGCTGCGGGGCGAGGTTGTACGCGGGCGGGGTGTGCGGCGCCTGCTGGTGGCCGTACGCCGGAGCGGGCGTCTGGTAGCCGCCCTGCTGCGGATAGCCGTAGGAGGGGGACGGCGTCGGCGTGCCGTACGGGTTCGGGGTCGGGGCCGGCTGGTAGGGCGTCTGGACGCCCGCCTGGGGCGCCGGGGTGCCCTGGCCGACCGGCGGGAACACCGCGGAGCCCACGCCCGCCCCGCTCGACGTCGGCGCGCCCGGGACGATGCTCGGCGGGGCCGGCTGGAAGGAGGCGGCGACGCGCAGGCACTCGTCGCGCATGGCGACGGCGGTCGGGAAGCGCTCGTTCGGGTTCTTCTTCAGCGCGCGGGCGATCAGCGCGTCGACGGCCGGGGGCAGCGCCCGGTTGATCGAGGAGGGAGCCACCGGCTCCTCCTGCACATGCGCGTACGCGATCGCAAGCGGTGAATCCGCCTCGAACGGCAGCCGCCCGGTGACGAGTTGGAACAGCATGATGCCGACCGAGTAGAGGTCGGATCGGGCGTCCACCCCACGCCCCAGGGCCTGTTCGGGCGAGAGGTACTGCGGGGTGCCGACGACCATGCCGGTCTGCGTCATCGAGGTGACCCCGGACTGCATGGCGCGCGCGATGCCGAAGTCCATCACCTTGACGACGCCACGCTTGGTCATCATCACGTTGCCGGGCTTGATGTCGCGGTGGACGAGCCCCATCTCGTGGCTGATCTCCAGCGCCGCCAGCACGTCCGCCGTGATCTTCAGCGCCTTGTCGGCGGGCATCGCGCCCTGCTGCCGCACGTCCTCGTCGAGCACGGAGCCGAGCGGGCGGCCCTCGATGTACTCCATGACGATGTACGGCGTGGTCAGCCCCTCGACCTCGTCCTCGCCGGTGTCGAAGACGGAGACGATGTTGGTGTGCGTGAGTTTGGCCACGGCCTGGGCCTCGCGCCGGAAGCGCTCACGGAAGGCCTGCTCACGGCCCAGTTCGGTGTGCAGGGTCTTCACCGCGACCTGACGGTCGAGCACGGCGTCGTAGGCGAGGTGCACCGAGGCCATGCCGCCCTCGCCGAGCAAGTCGCGCAGCTGATAGCGGCCCGCGGCGAGCGCCCGCCCCGCGTACCGGCCCTGCGCGCCGTCCTGGCTCATCTTCTGCGTCCCCCGTAGGCCCTCAGGCGCCGTTGACTTGTCGTTGATCGAAAGAGCTATTCCCGGCCAAGTCTGCCGTAGGGCACTGACACGTCAAGCTCGGTGCCCGTTCCGTGACCCTACGAGAAAGAAGCGTCGCGGAAGCGTTACAGGTGCCGTACCGCCGGTACACAGAATTTGCACGCCGGTACGGCGTACGGGTTTCATGGCCGGTCCGACCCGGACCGGTGCCCGGGGGCCGTCCGGGGCATGGTTGCGGGGATCGTCCCGGACCGGAGGCTTGCGCAGAGGCTGTAGCGTGGCCGACGGAGACCGTAACAACACCGCGCGCACCGCGGGCAGAAACGACGGCGAGGACTGATGGCACAGCAGCGCGCTCAGGGCCCGTCCGACCCCGAGGCGACTGGCGGCGGTATGTCAGATGCGCCGGAGAACTGGGGCAACGGCGGGCTGGTTGGGGACGGCCGATACCGGCTGACCCGCAGACTCGGCCGGGGTGGCATGGCCGAGGTGTTCGCGGCCGAGGACGTACGCCTCGGACGGACCGTCGCGGTCAAGCTGCTGCGCGCCGACCTCGCCGAGGACCCGGTGTCCAAGGCCCGTTTCACGCGCGAGGCCCAGTCGGTGGCCGGCCTCAACCACCATGCGATCGTCGCCGTGTACGACTCCGGCGAGGACTTCGTGGGCGGCCAGAGCGTGCCGTACATCGTGATGGAGATCGTCGAGGGGCGCACGATCCGCGACCTTCTCCTCAACGCCGAGGCGCCCGGGCCGGAGCAGGCACTGATCATCGTCTCCGGCGTTCTGGAGGCGCTCGCCTACTCGCACCAGCACGGCATCGTGCACCGCGACATCAAGCCGGCGAACGTCATCATCACGCACAACGGCGCGGTCAAGGTGATGGACTTCGGCATCGCGCGCGCCCTGCACGGCGCGTCCACGACGATGACGCAGACCGGCATGGTCATGGGCACCCCGCAGTACCTCTCCCCGGAGCAGGCGCTCGGCAAGGCCGTCGACCACCGCTCCGACCTGTACGCCACGGGCTGCCTGCTGTACGAACTCCTCGCGCTGCGGCCCCCGTTCACGGGCGAGACACCGTTGTCGGTGGTCTACCAGCATGTGCAGGACATCCCGGTGCCGCCGTCGCAGACCTCGGACGGGGTGTGCCCGCCGGAGCTCGACGGCCTCGTCATGCGCTCCCTGGCCAAGGACCCGGACGACCGGTTCCAGACCGCGGAGGAGATGCGCGGCCTCGTCCAGTACGGCCTGCAGATGCTGTACGACCAGGGCGGTCACACCGGCACCTGGAACACCGGCCCGGTCGGCGCGCACGACGGCCGAGGCACGCCCGCCGGCGGCTTCGCGAGCACGACCGTGCTGCCGCACGGCGCCGACGGCTCCAGCACTTCGCAGATCCCGCAGCCGATCCTGCCCACGGGCTACGGCGGCGGTGACGACGGCGGTTTCGAGGGCCACGGCAACAAGGGCAGCGGCCGCGGCAAGCTGTGGATCCTGGCCGTCTTCGCGGTGATCGCCATCGCCGCGGGCGTCGCGCTGGCGTTGCAGGGCAAGGGCTCGGGCGGCAGCGGCGGCGACACCACGAAGTCGCCCTCCAGTTCGCCGTCGGCCGCGACCTCGCCCAGCGAGACGCCGAGCGACGAGCCGTCCGAGACGGCCACCGACGACACCTCGGACGACAGCACCGGCTCGAACTCCGACTCGGACTACACCCCGCCGTACACGCCGTCGGACAAGCCGTCGTACAGCCAGTCGCAGTCGGCCCCCGCGTCGCCGTCGGACAACCCGACGCCGACTGCGCCGACCGCGGACCCGAGCCCCCCGGTCTCGACCGACCCGGGCACGGACGGCGGGACCAGCGAGGGCACGACGCAGGGCACCACGAGCGGCACGGACCAGGGGACCACGCTCGGGAACCTCGGCAACTGACCGGCGTACGCCATCTCGTCAGCCACGCGCGCGTGGGCCTTTCAACAGGTCTCCACGCGCGCGTGCTCGTTTTCGCGGCCCCCTGGAGCCCGTTGGGCCCCGTTTCAGTCCCGCTCAGTCCGCGAACGCGCCGCAAGAGCAGGTTGAAGGGGTGGAAGTCGCCGTGCACCGGCCGCACCGGCCGGGGGTGAGCTGGCCGGGGGTGAGCTGGGCGCCGTGACGGTGGCGGCCGTCGTGGCCGGACGTCGTGGCCGGGCGGCGGGGGCGCGACCGGGGCGCCCAGGTCGGCCAGGCGCTCGATGGCCCGGTGCCGGCGGGCGATGGAGGCGGGGTCGGCGGCGTCGGGGTCGAAGTGGTGCTTGAGGAAGTGGCGGCGTGCCGGCGCAGCAGAGCGCCCAGAGGGGGCGCGCGGGGCATGTAGGGGGTACACAGGAGGGTGGCGCGCGCCCGGTGCCAGGGCACTGAACGGGGCTGTGAGCTGGACGTTGTCACAGAAAGTCACCGAAGGACAGTAGGTGGCACAGGTGGTCGCCTCAGGTCGTCCCGGGGGTGGGTGCGGTCACGCAGGCGTCCGGCGCTCACCCGATCGGTCTCCGAAACCGACTCTTCCCGTGGCCTGCCCGGCCGGGATAACGTGCCGTTGCTCCGGCCTCCTGCAAGGCTGTGACCAGGTTCCTTCCCGACTTTGCCGATTTACTTGGAAATCCAAGCAAAAACGCAGGTCAGGAGGGGTTTCACAGATATGTGGAGCACTGGGTAACGTGTTGACTGCAGGGCGCTCGCCGGGGCACCTGTCACGCCTGTTCCGGCCGAGTGGCACCCACCCCGTGCAACGGGTCGGAAACAGGTGAGCCGCTCCCCCAGGCTCTGAACGAGCAGGGGGGACCCCCAGGTCACCCGGCAACCCCGGGGGCCAGGACCGACGGAGGAGCACACGTGACCGTGGAGAGCACTGCCGCGCGCAAGCCGCGACGCAGCGCCGGAGGCAAGGCCGGCGCCACCGGCACCGAGCGCACCACCACCCGCACCACCGCGCGGAAGAGTGCCGAGCCCGAGCTCGTGCAGCTGCTGACGCCGGAGGGCAAGCGGGTCAAGAGCAGCAGGAACGCGGAGTACGCCAAGTACGTCGCCGACGTCACCCCCGAAGACCTTCGCGGCCTCTACCGCGACATGGTGCTCACCCGCCGCTTCGACGCCGAGGCCACCGCCCTGCAGCGCCAGGGCGAGCTGGGCCTGTGGGCCTCGCTGCTCGGCCAGGAGGCCGCCCAGATCGGCTCCGGCCGGGCCACCCGCGAGGACGACTACGTCTTCCCGACCTACCGTGAGCACGGCGTCGCCTGGTGCCGCGGGGTCGACCCGACCAACCTGCTCGGCATGTTCCGGGGTGTGAACAACGGCGGCTGGGACCCCAACAGCAACAACTTCCACCTCTACACGATCGTCATCGGCTCCCAGACGCTGCACGCGACCGGCTACGCGATGGGCATCGCCAAGGACGGCGCGGACAGTGCGGTGATCGCCTACTTCGGCGACGGCGCGAGCAGCCAGGGCGACGTGGCCGAATCGTTCACCTTCTCCGCGGTGTACAACGCGCCGGTCGTGTTCTTCTGCCAGAACAACCAGTGGGCGATCTCCGAGCCCACCGAGAAGCAGACCCGGGTGCCGCTCTACCAGCGCGCGCAGGGCTACGGCTTCCCGGGCGTCCGCGTCGACGGCAACGACGTCCTGGCCTGCCTCGCGGTCACCAAGTGGGCGCTGGAGCGGGCCCGCAACGGCGAGGGCCCCACCCTCGTCGAGGCGTACACGTACCGCATGGGCGCGCACACCACCTCCGACGATCCGACGAAGTACCGGGCCGACGAGGAGCGGGAGGCCTGGGAGGCGAAGGACCCGATCCTGCGCCTTCGCCGCCACCTGGAGGCCTCAAACCACACGGACGAGGGATTCTTCGCGGAACTCGAGGCGGAGAGCGAGGCGTTGGGCAGGCGAGTGCGCGAAGCGGTCCGCGCCATGCCGGACCCGGACCACTTCGCCATCTTCGAGAACGTGTACGCGGACGGGCATGCGCTCGTCGACGAGGAGCGGGCCCAGTTCGCCGCCTACCAGGCGTCGTTCGCGGACGAAGACGGGGGTAAGTGAGATGACCGAGACCGCGACAGCCAAGGCTGCGGCTTCGAAGAACCTGGCCCTGGCCAAGGCGATCAACGAGTCGCTGCGGCACGCCCTGGAGGCCGACCCCAAGGTTCTGATCATGGGGGAGGACGTCGGCAAGCTCGGCGGCGTCTTCCGGGTGACGGACGGGCTGCAGAAGGACTTCGGCGAGAGCCGCGTCATCGACACCCCGCTCGCCGAGTCCGGCATCGTCGGCACCGCGATCGGCCTGGCCCTGCGCGGCTACCGCCCAGTCGTGGAGATCCAGTTCGACGGCTTCGTCTTCCCGGCCTACGACCAGATCGTCACGCAGCTCGCGAAGATGCACGCGCGTTCGCTCGGCAAGGTCAAGCTCCCGGTCGTCGTCCGCATCCCCTACGGCGGCGGCATCGGCGCGGTCGAGCACCACTCGGAGTCGCCGGAAGCCCTCTTCGCCCATGTGTCGGGCCTGAAGATCGTCTCCCCGTCGAACGCGTCCGACGCGTACTGGATGATGCAGCAGGCCATCCAGAGCGACGACCCGGTGATCTTCTTCGAGCCCAAGCGGCGCTACTGGGACAAGGCCGAGGTCAACACCGAGGCGATCCCCGGCCCCCTGCACAAGGCCCGGGTCGTCCGCGAGGGCTCCGACCTCACCCTCGTCGCCTACGGCCCGATGGTGAAGCTCTGCCAGGAGGTCGCCGACGCGGCCGCCGAGGAGGGCAAGAACCTGGAGGTCCTGGACCTGCGCTCGGTGTCCCCGCTGGACTTCGACTCGATCCAGGCGTCCGTGGAGAAGACACGCCGTCTGGTCGTCGTCCACGAGGCGCCGGTGTTCTTCGGCTCGGGCGCGGAGATCGCCGCCCGGATCACCGAGCGCTGCTTCTACCACCTGGAGGCACCGGTCCTCAGGGTCGGCGGCTATCACGCCCCGTACCCGCCGGCGCGCCTGGAGGAGGAGTACCTGCCTGGTCTGGACCGGGTGCTCGACGCCGTCGACCGTGCCCTGGCGTACTGAGGAGAGGGTCGTGACGACGATGACGGAAGCGTCCGTACGCGAGTTCAAGATGCCCGACGTGGGCGAGGGGCTCACCGAGGCCGAGATCCTCAAGTGGTACGTCCAGCCCGGCGACACGGTGACGGACGGCCAGGTGGTGTGCGAGGTCGAGACGGCCAAGGCCGCCGTCGAACTGCCCATCCCCTACGACGGGGTGGTGCGCGCGCTGCACTTCTCCGAGGGCACCACGGTCGACGTGGGCACGTCGATCATCGCGGTGGACGTGGCGGGCGGGGCGGGCGACGCCCCGGTCGCCGAGGTGCCGGCGCAGGCTCCCGCGCAGACGCCGTCCGCCCCGGAGAAGCAGTCCGAGACGGCGAAGCCGGAGGCCGGGAAGGCCCAGGCGGCGAAGCCGGCGGGCGCAGGCCGCCAGCCGGTCCTCGTCGGGTACGGGGTGGCCGCTTCCTCCACGAAGCGCCGCCCGCGCAAGGGCCCCGAGATCTCGGTGCCGCAGGTCCCGGAGACGGTCCAGACCGAGCTCAACGGCCACGGCAGCGGGCCGGCCCCGAAGGAGCGCCCGCTGGCCAAGCCGCCGGTGCGCAAGCTCGCCAAGGACCTGGGCGTCGACCTCGCCACGGTGGTCCCGTCCGGCCCGGACGGCATCATCACCCGCGAGGACGTCCACGCGGCGGCGGCCCCGGCGGCAGCTCCGACAGCGGCTCCGGCAGCCGAGCCGCAGGCGCCTGCGGCGGCCCCGCAGGCACCGGCGCCTCAGGCCCCGGTCACGGCGCCCGCGCCCACGGCCGTGCCCGTACCGTCGTACGACGCGGCGCGGGAGACGCGTATCCCGGTCAAGGGTGTCCGTAAGGCGACGGCGCTGGCGATGGTCGGCTCGGCGTTCACCGCGCCGCACGTCACGGAGTTCGTGACGATCGACGTGACGCGCACGCTGAAGCTCGTCGAGGAGCTCAAGCAGGACAAGGACCTGCAGGGACTCAGGGTGAACCCGCTGCTCCTCATCGCCAGGGCGCTGCTGGTCGCCATCAGGCGCAACCCGGAGATCAACGCGTCCTGGGACGAGGCGGCGCAGGAGATCGTGGTCAAGCACTACGTCAACCTGGGCATCGCGGCCGCGACCCCCCGGGGCCTGCTGGTCCCGAACATCAAGGACGCCCACGCCAAGACGCTGCCGCAGCTGGCGGAGTCCCTGGGCGAGCTGGTCTCGACGGCGAGGGAGGGCAAGACGTCCCCCGCTGCCATGCAGGGCGGCACGGTGACCATCACCAACGTCGGCGTCTTCGGCGTCGACACCGGCACCCCGATCCTGAACCCCGGCGAGTCCGCGATCCTCGCGGTCGGCGCGATCAGGCTCCAGCCGTGGGTCCACAAGGGCAAGGTGAAGCCCCGCCAGGTGACGACGCTGGCACTGAGCTTCGACCACCGGCTGGTCGACGGGGAGCTGGGCTCGAAGGTGCTGGCGGATGTGGCGGCGATCCTGGAACAGCCCAAGAAGCTGATCACCTGGGGGTAGCCGCCCCGGAAGCGCAGGAAGCCTGGAGGCGCAGGACGCGCAGGAAGCCTGGAAGCAGCCAGGCCGTCAGGAGAACGGCCGCGCACCCCGAGCGGGAGCGCGGCCCCCTCCCCGCCGGGGGAGACCTCAGGCGGTCGAGGCCGGCTCCGTGCGCAGCCAGTGGCCGTCCGTCGTCCAGCCGAGGAGCAGACGGCCCGCGCCCTCGTCCGGGCGGCCGCCCTCGGCGACCTGGTGCAGTCCGGTCAGGGCGGGGGCCAGCCGGGCGGTCACATGGGCGGGGTGGCGGGTGAGTTCCTCGGACAGCCAGGCCAGGGTGCGGGTCCGCTCGGCGGGCGTGCACAGGGACAGGTGGAACAGCAGCTGCCGCCACGCGTAGGCCACGTCCTTGATCGTGGGCAGCGGGCGTGGGTTGGCCTGCACACGGGTGGTCAGCCGGCACACGGTGACGAAGCAGCGCCGGGCCAGCTCCTCCCAGCCCACGGCCGGGGCGATGCCCACCCGGTGGACCAGCGTGGCCAGATTGTGCGTGGTGAGGATCTGCGCCTGCTCGATCACCATGCCGTTCGCGGCCGGCGACCAGTATCCGTGCTGCCGGTCGAACGAGGACGAGGCGCTCTGTTCCCGCTCCACGCACAGCTTCGCGAACCCGGGCGAGGTCCTTGCCCCGTAGGACCGGGTCAGCGCCTCTCCGGTCTCGACGATCGCCAGGTTGCGGACGGCCCGGTAGTCGATGCCGTAGTAGCGCTCGTAGAGCGATCCGCCGCCCAGCAGTTCCGCCGCGATCCGGGCCGCGGTGAGGAACTTCGGGGTGAACGTGCCCATGAAGATGTCAGCGGCCAGCTCCTCCACCAGGGGCGCGCCCAGCTCGGCCTGGCGGGCCAGGACGGACAGCTCGCGGATCAGCGGGTTGGGCAGGAGCGTGCCGGGAAAGGCCTGCACGGTCAGCTCGCCCAGCTGCCGCAGCGCGCGGGCCGACACCTCGCCCGCTTCGCTGTCCGTGCGCTGCCCGGCCACGGCCCGCACCCACGGCAGTTCCTCCGCGCGTACCTGCCGCTGGAGGCTGAGCAGCAGCAGCGAACGGCGGCCCGCGAACGCCCGGTGGTGGGCGGCCGCCAGCGTCCGCAGGGCCGGGTCGGGGTGGGCCTGCGCGGCGGTGACGGCGACGAGCTGCGGGACGAGCTCCGCCAGCACCTCCGCGGAGGGCACGATCCCAAGCTCCACCAGCGTGCCGAGGGGGGCGCTCAGCGCGGCCTCGACGGGACGGCGGACACCGGCCGGGACGACGGCTCGCACGGGCAGCCCGGTCTCCCGCGCCTCCTCGCCGCTCACCGGGGCGACCAGCGGCGCGACCTCGGCCACGCCCGCCTGCTGGTCCAGCCCGGACAGCCGGCGCAGCACCAGCTGGGCCAGTGCGTGGTGCGAGGGCAGTGCGGCCTGGGCGGCCTGCTCCCGGCGCAGCGCCCGGAACTCCGCCGAGTCGGGCAGTCCGCGCCGCTGCACCATGGAGGTGACGGCGTGCCGCAGCAGTCCGAGCCAGCGGGCGTCCAACTCCCGCCCGGCGACGGTCTCCTCCAGTGCCCCGCGCAGGATCGCCAGGTTCTCCTTCGGCTTCAGGTGCTTGGTGCAGCGGGTGTGGCGGCGGGCCAGGTCGCGGTAGCGGCGCAGCAGTTCGGCGCCGCGCTCGTGCCAGCCGTCGTCGGGGACGCGCGTGCCCACCTGGTCGGGCTGCCCGGCGTCCGCCTGCCCGGTGTCCGGCTGTCCGGCGTCGGCGGTCTCCAGCCAGTGCGCGAGGAGTTCGTCGCCGAACGGCTGCCAGACGGCCAGGGCCTCCCGCTGCGTCTCCACCGCCGCGTTGGTCCGTCGCCGCGCCAGGCTCTGGCCGGCCTCGGCGACGGTCTGTCGGTGGACCGTCCCGGCGTCGGGCGCCGGGCGGTCGGCCGGGCGCGGTGCGAACCGCAGCCGATCCGCGAACGGCGCGAGTTCCTCGACGAGCGTGAGCGCCGCGTCCGTCTCCCCGGCCCGGGCCAGCCAGGCCACGGTGAGCAGGGCGGCCTCCTCGGGGACGGTCACCTCGTACCGTCCGCTGTCGAGGAGTTCGCAGAGCTGCGCCAGCCCGTCCTCGGACAGCCAGTACGCGAACAGCGCCCGTCGGTCCTGCGGCACTCCGGCCCGGCGCGCGGCCTCGACCTCGTACGCCGTCAGGGGGCCGCCGGCGCTCGGCTCGCCGGTGGCGAAGCCGCCGCGGAGCACCGCGGGGGTGACCCATGCGGGCAGTCCCTTGACGGGGGTGCGGGAGCCGATGCCGAGCAGCCCGTTCGCCATGCCGGTCAGCACGGAGCGCCACGCACGCCCGCGTTCCTCGGCCCGGTGGCGGGTGTCGGGGTCGTCGTGGGTGAGCGCGGTCCTGAGCGCCTTGGCCAGTTGGCCGGCGGCGTAGCCCGGGTTGGCCTGCGGGGTTGCCGGGGCCGGATGCTGCTGGTCAGCGTCGTCGTTCATAGCCGGCATGGCGGGTGCTGCCCCCGCGCCCTCCGGGTCCCAAGCCCGGTGCTCTGCTGCTGAGCTACACGCCGATGAGCCGACGTGGCGGGTTCCGCCCCCGCGCCCTCCGGGTGTGGAGCCCGGTGCTCTGGCTACTGAGCTACACGTCGATGAGACGTGACGCTAGAGGTCGAACGGGTGCCCGGACAACCGGATTTCGCGATGCCCCGCACGCGTGCCCGCGTGCCGTGCCCGTGCGCCGTGCCCGTGCGCCGTGCCCGCGTGCCGTGCCCGCGTGCCGTGCCCGTGCGCCGTGCCCGTGCGCCGTGCCCGCGTGCCGTGCCCGCGTGCCGTGCCCGTACGCGTGCCCGCGTGCCGTGCCCGTACGCGTGCCCGCGTGCCGTGCCCGTGCGCCGTGCCCGAGACCCGTTCCGTGACCCGTGACCCGTGACCCGTAACCAGTGCCCATGCCCGTACCTGTGCCCGTGCCCCTACACCGGCACGTGGACCGTCTCTACCCGGCTGGCCACCAGGCGCTCCCGTTCTCGGCGGGCCGCTCGCTTGCGCAGGCGCAGGATCTGGCTGATGCCGAGGGCCTGGAGGACGAAGACGCAGGAGAAGGCGATCGTGTAGTCGTCGCCGGTCGCGTCCAGCAGCACGCCGATCGCGAAGAGTGTCGTCATCGACGCCACGAAACCACCCATGTTCGTGATGCCGGAGGCCGTGCCCTGACGCTCGGGCGGGTTGGCCGGGCGGGCGAAGTCGAAGCCGAGCATGGAGGCGGGCCCGCATGCGCCGAGGACCGCGCAGAGCGTCACGAGCAGCCACATCGGCGCCCGCTCGCCCGGGTATGCCAGGGTCGTCGCCCACGTCAGGGCCGTCGCGCCCACCGTGCCCAGGGCCAGCGGCAGCCGCGCCTCGTGGTGGCGGGCGACGATCTGGCCGTAGACCAGGCCCACGAGCATGTTGGACAGCACCACCAGGGTGAGGAGTTCGCCGGCCGTCGCCCGGGACAGGCCCTGTGCCTGCACCAGGAACGGCAGACCCCACAGGAGCAGGAACACCATCGCCGGGAACTGGGTGGTGAAGTGCACCCACAGCCCCAGCCGGGTCCCGGGCTCGCGCCAGGACGCGACGATCTGACGGCGGACGTACGCCGCGCCCCGGTGCGGGAACGGCTCGGGCTCGTGGCCCTCGGGGTGGTCCTTCAGGAAGAGCAGCAGGAGGACCAGGACGACGACGCCCGCCAGCGCGCTGCCCGCGAAGGCGGCCGTCCAGCCGATGCCGTGCAGCAGGCGGGCCAGGACGAGCGTGGAGACCAGGTTGCCCGCCATGCCGGCCAGACCGGCCATCTGGGCGACCATCGGTCCGCGGCGCGCCGGGAACCACCTGCTTCCCAGCCGCAGAACGCTGATGAACGTCATCGCGTCACCGCAGCCGAGCAGCGCGCGGGAGGCGAGGGCGGTGCCGTAGGACGGGGAGAAGGCGAAGCCGAGTTGGCCGGCGGTGAACAGCACGACGCCGATGGTCAGCACCTTCTTGGTGCCGAGCCGGTCGACCAGCAGGCCCACCGGTATCTGCATGCCCGCGTAGACCAGGAGCTGGAGGATCGAGAACGTGGACAGCGCCGAGGCGTTCACGTGGAAGCGGTCGGCGGCGTCGAGGCCGGCCACCCCCAGCGACGTACGGAAGATGACGGCGACGAAGTAGACGGAGACGCCGATCCCCCAGACGGCCATCGCGCGCCGTCCGCCCGGCGGGTCACCCGGAAGGGTGGAGTTCACGCGGCGGGCGCCGGCGCTCATCGGACCTCCCCGCGAGCCAGGTGCGAGAACCAGTCGACGTGCCGGTGCACGATCCCGACGGCCGCCTCCGCGTCGCCGGAGCGCAGCGCCTGGAGGATCTCCTCGTGCTCGGTGAGCGTCTTGGCGATCCGGTCGGGGTGCGTGTGCATGATGGCGACGCCCATCCGCAGCTGCCGGTCGCGGAGTTGGTCGTAGAGCCGGGACAGGATCTCGTTGCCGCCGCTGCGGACTATCTCCGCGTGGAAACAGCGGTCCGTCACCGCGGCCCCCGCCAGGTCGCCCGCCGCGGCCTGCTCTTTCTGCTTCGCCAGCAGCTCTTCCAGGCGCTCGATGAGGGCGGCCGGCGCGGGGACGGCCTTGCGCGCCGCGTGCTCCTCGACCAACAGACGGGTCTCCACGACGTCCGCGATCTCCTGTGCGGAGACCGGCAGGACCAGGGCGCCCTTCTTCGGGTAGAGCTTGATCAGCCCCTCCACCTCCAGGCGCAGCAGCGCCTCCCGCACCGGTGTGCGCGAGACCCCCACGGCCTCGGCGAGCTCGCCCTCGGTGAGGAGGGTGCCGCCCTCGTAACGGCGGTCCAGGACACCCTGTTTGACGTGCCCGTACACGCGGTCGGCGGCGGGCGGCTGCTTGACGGGAGCGGGAGCCGGGGCGGGCGGCTGAGCGGGGATGGCGGCGGGGGCGGGCGGGGCGGACGATGGCATGTCCACAGGATAGATACAACACGTACGCATCGGGGGGCCGGTCCACATTCCGGGACCGGGAGACGGGGTCGGCGTCAGGGGCAGGTAAGAGCCTCGCCAAGTAATCGGAAATTCGGTCCAGCAGCCGCACAACTTTCTGTGCTACTTACGTGTCACACACATGCGGCCCCTTCTGCTATCCCCTTCAACTTGGCCGCATCGCAGGGGCATTCGACGTAATCGGGGTATTTCAGTTGATAACCGCTATCAAGGGCATTCGAGTCCGCAGGGCCGCAGCCGTTGCCGTCACCGCCGGCGCAGTGCTCGCGACCGGAGCCCTCACCGCGGCACCCGCGCAGGCCGTTGCCATACCGACGATCGCCGCCAAGACCGGCTTCGTGATGAACAACGCGAACAGTGCGGCGCTCTACAACAAGGGCATGGACACCAAGCTGTCCACCGGCTCCACGACGAAGATCATGACGGCGAACGTCGTGCTGTCGCAGACGAACCTCAACCTGAACGCCACCGTCGTGATCCAGAAGGCGTACAGCGACTACATCGTCGCGAACAACGCGTCGTCCGCCCGGCTGATCGTCGGTGACAAGGTCACCGTCCGTCAGCTGCTCTACGGGCTGATGCTGCCGTCCGGCTGCGACGCCGCGTACGCCCTGGCCGACAAGTTCGGCACGGGCACGACGCGCGCCGCCCGCGTCAAGAACTTCATCGCCAAGATGAACAGCAAGGCGAAGACGCTCGGCATGACGAACACGCACTTCGACTCGTTCGACGGCATCGGCAACGGGTCGAACTACTCGACCGCCAAGGACCTGACGAAGCTCGCCAGCAACTCGCTGAAGAGCGCGAACTTCCGCGCGGTCGTCAAGACGAAGTCCTACACCGCCAAGACCATCACCAAGACCGGCTCCACTCGCACCATGGCGGCCTGGACCAACACCAACACGCTGCTGAGCAGCTACAGCGGCGCCATCGGCGTGAAGACCGGCTCCGGCCCCGAGGCGAAGTACTGCCTCGTCTTCGCCGCCACCCGTAACGGCAAGACCGTCGTGGGCACGGTGCTGGCCTCCACCAACGCGACGGTGCGCGCCGCCGACGCGACGAAGCTGCTGAACTACGGCTTCGCCCGACTGGGCTGACGCCCGCTCCGCTCCACACGGGCCCGTCGTGATCCACACGACGGGCCCGTCCCGTTGTCGGCCCCGCCGGCCTCGACGGGCCCGCAGGCCCTGATGCGGTTGCGGGTGCTACCTGGTCACCGCGAAGTTCCGCAGGACCGCCGCCGTCAGCTCCGGCTCGCCCTCCGCCTTCACCCGGTCCGAGACCGCCTCCGGCGTCACCCGACCGCAGGCCAGCCGCACGTACGTCTCCCAGTCGAGGGTGAAGGCGGCGGCCGGGCCGAGCGCGGGCGCCGTCTCCAGGGTGCCGCGGCCCTGGATGTCGACGCGGATCGTGCGCAGGAACTCGATCGGGCCGTGCACGTCGAAGACGACCGCGGAGCTGCGCGGCGCGTCGGCCTTCTCGGCGACGACCGTCGGCAGGGCGGCGAGCAGCTCGTCCCGGGCGATGTGCGCGCCGGGGGAGTCGAGGTTGCCGGGGCGGCCGAGGGCGGCGCGCAGGTCCTGCTCGTGCACCCACACGTTGAACGCGTGGCCGCGCATGGACTCCTCGAGCGTGAGCTCGGTGCCGAGCGGGCCGCGCACCACCGTGTCGGGCTGCCGCGACTCGTTGCGCAGCTGCCGGTTGCGCCGGATCACCGTGTACTCCAGCTCGGACGTCATCTCCGGCGCCGTGTGGTGGCGGCGGACGTCGACCTGCATCTCCATGTAGCGCTGGAAGTCGTTGGTGACGTGGAACAGGTCGCGCGGGAGGGTGTGAATAGGGCGTGGATCGCCGTACATCTCGCAGTCCAGGCCGATCACGTGCGAGACGACGTCGCGCACCGACCAGCCCGGGCAGGGCGTCCTGCGGTTCCAGTCCGCCTCCACCAGCGGCTGCACCAGCTCGGATATCGCTTCGATGGAGTGGGTCCAGGCGTCGGCGTAGGGCTGGAGGGTGGGATGCAGACTCACGGAACGGGACCCCTCGGCGGTCGGTACTCGGGTGGGCTGTGGCGGCGTTGCCAGCGGGAGGTGGCTGCTGTCGGCGGTGTTTCGGAACGCTAAGTTACGCTGCTGTGAGGCACCCCGGCAGTGCTTTCGTGTGACGATCGTAGGCCCGTGTGGACGACTCGAATGCCAGGACGGTGGTAGTGTGCGCGCCTCTCTGATCCAGATCGCCGTAGAAGAGGGCGAATCGGTCGAATCGCGGCGGCTGCGGGTCGCCGCGCTGGTACGGGAACAGGCCGGGGCCGCCGACCTGGTGGTGCTGCCGGAACTGTGGACGACCGGGGCGTTCGCCTATGAGGACTTCGGCGGCGAGGCCGAGCCCCTGGACGGGCCGACGTATGAGGCGATGGCCAAGGCCGCGAGCGACGCGGGCGTGTGGTTGCACGCGGGCTCGATCCCCGAGCGGGACCCTGAGGGCCCCCTCTACAACACGTCTCTCGTCTTCTCCCCCTCCGGTGAGCTCGCCGCCGCCTACCGCAAGATCCACCGCTTCGGCTTCGACAAGGGCGAGGCCGTGCTGATGGGCGCGGGCGAGGAGCTGATGACGGTCCGCCTCCCCGAGACGGCCGTCGGCATCGCCACCTGCTACGACCTCCGTTTCCCCGAACTGTTCCGCGGTCTCGTGGACGCCGGCGCCGAGACCTTCGTCGTCTGCGCGGGCTGGCCCGAGCGCCGCAGGGCGCACTGGACGCTGCTGGCCCAGGCGCGGGCGGTCGAGAACCAGGCGTTCGTGCTCGCCTGTGGAACGGCCGGGACGCACGCCGGAGTTCCCCAGGCAGGTCACTCGATCGTGGTCGATCCCTGGGGCGAGGTGCTGGCGGAGGCGGGCGCGG
This sequence comes from Streptomyces sp. NPDC051677, assembly GCF_044453465.1. Classification (NCBI taxonomy): domain Bacteria; kingdom Bacillati; phylum Actinomycetota; class Actinomycetes; order Kitasatosporales; family Streptomycetaceae; genus Streptomyces; species Streptomyces sp. NPDC051677. Next base: position 38,326 of record NZ_JBITCT010000025.1, on the reverse strand, counting down.
GCGAGGAGATCCTGAGGGTCGAGTTCGACCCGGCGAAGGTCGCCGCGACCCGGGAACAGTTCCCGGCCCTGAAGGACCGAGTACTGGGACTGCCACGGCCCCGGGCTCTCTAGTCGTCCTCGGTCGTCCTCGGTCGTCCTTGGTCGTCCTTGGTCGTCCTCAAGCGTCCTCAGTCGTCCTGGGTCCTCCTCAGCCGTCCCCTCAGTCGTCCTCCCGCTCCTTGTCGGCGAGGTGGATCACGCACACCGCCACCGCGATCAGCAGCGCCGGATCCGCGTCCTCCCGTACGACGTCGACGCCGTAGGTCTCCCGCACGTGCAGCCAGCGCCGGGAGACGACGGCCAGGAGTTCGCCGTCGTACTCGACCGCGAACTCCCGGTCGAGGATCTTGCCGCTGACGTCGAGTTCGGTGCGGCCGTCCGCCAGGCCCACCCGGTAGTGGTTGCGCAGCAGGGACAGCCGTTTGCGCCGGACCGTCGCGAGCGGCTCGCCGCCCCGCTCGATCACCATCGTGTCCCGCAGGGCGAACATCTTCTGGTGGATGTCGATCAGGACCTGCCCACGGGTGTCCTTCAGCTCGAACGTGTCCCGCAGCCTCATCGCCTTGCCGTCGACGAGGTACACCTTGTTGCCCCGGTCGTCCTCGATCCAGTAGTCGTCACCGATGCCGAGGAGCCGGTCGCGCACGAGGAATCTCATGCCGGTACAGCTTCCCCGGCGACCGCGCCACGACGCCGCCGCTAGGCCGACGGGCTGAGACCGCTCTGCTTCTTCACCGCTGTGACCGGCGCGCGGCGGACCCCGGTTCCGGTCCGCCCCGCGGAGGGCGGGGCGGACGGGAGCGGGTCAGACGCCGTAGCCGTCGCTGTACCCGTCGCGGTAGCCGTCGCGGTGTCGGTCCGTCTCGACCACCGTGGTCGAGGGAGGCACCATCACCCGGCGGCGCCGGGCGATGCTGCTGAAGGTCGTCACGCCGATCAGGCCCACGATCATCAGGATGACGCCGACCAGGTCGAGGTTGACCCCCTGCATGTCCCAGTCGGTCGCGAACGTGAGGATGGCTCCCACGGCGATGAGGATGATGCACCCGCCGAGGCCCATGATGTCGCCTCCCTGTCAGGAGTACCGGTCGGTCCGGCTCCGGCGGCCGGGTACCCCCCTCCCCGCGAAGTACCCCTGACCGTCCCTCAACTACCCTTCCAGGAACGCTGTCAGCGCGTTGGCCAGCAGGTACGGGTCGGCGTCGCCGCACAGTTCCCGGGCGCTGTGCATGGACAGGATGGCCACGCCGATGTCGACCGTGCGGATGCCGTGCCGGGCGGCGGTGATCGGGCCGATGGTCGTGCCGCACGGCATGGAGTTGTTGGACACGAACGACTGGAACGGGACGTCCGCCTTCTCGCAGGCGGCGGCGAAGAGCGCTCGGCCCGTGCCGTCCGTGGCGTAGCGGTTGTTGACGTTGACCTTGAGGATCGGCCCGCCGTTGACCCGCGGGTGGTGCGTCGGGTCGTGCCGCTCGCCGTAGTTGGGGTGGACGGCGTGACCGGTGTCGGAGGACAGACAGACGGTGCCCGCGAAGGCTCTCGCCCGGTCCTCGTACGACCCTCCGCGCGCGAAGACCGAACGTTCCAGCACGTTGCCCAGCAGCGGTCCGTCCGCGCCGGTGTCGGACTGCGAGCCGTTCTCCTCGTGGTCGAAGGCGGCCAGGACCGGGATGTACGGCAGCTTCTCGCCGCCGGTCGCCACGGCCGCCAGCGCCGCCGTCCCGGCGTGCACGGACAGCAGGTTGTCCATGCGCGGTCCGGCCACCAGTTCCTGGTCGCGGCCCAGGTAGGCGGGCGGTTCCACGGAGTGCGTCATCAGGTCCCAGCCGGTGACCTGGCCGGCGGCCAGCCCGGCCTCCTCCTCCAGGAAGGCGATGAGGTCGCCGTCGCGCATGTCGTTGCCCAGGCCCCAGACGGGCTGGAGATGGCGCTGTTTGTCGAGCTTGAGGCCGTCGGCGGTGACCGACCGGTCGAGGTGGATGGCGAGTTGGGGGACGCGCAGCAGCGGACGGCCGACGTCGACGAGGCGCGTCGAACCGTCCCGCAGGGTCAGCCGGCCGGCCAGGCCCAGGTCGCGGTCGAGCCAGGAGTTGAGCAGCGGACCGCCGTAGATCTCCACGGCCACCTGGCGCCAGCCGTGCGCGCCGGTGTCGGGCCGCGGCTTGACGCGCAGGTTCGGGGAGTCGGTGTGTGCGCCGATGATCCGGAACGGCGTGTGCGGCGCGGCGCCCTCGGGGACGTACCAGGCCACGATCGCGCCCCCGCGCAGCACGTACTTGCCGCCGCTGGTCCCTTCCCAGGCGTCCGTCTCCGAGACCTGCCGGAATCCGGCCTTCTCCAGTCGCTCCGCCGCGTTCGCCACGGCGTGGTACGGCGACGGGCTCGCCGTCAGGAACGTCATGAGGTCGTCGGTGTGGCCGCGGTCGAAGCGGGAGGGTTCGCTCATGGGGTTCACCTTAACGACGTACGAAAGCCCGCTCCCGGCGATGGGAGCGGGCCCTCGTGAGGACAATGTGGAGTGCTGCGCGGGAGCGCTTCCGGGGAGCGCCCCGCGGTTGTCCGGGTGGTCAGGGGTGGTCCGGGCTGGTCCGGAGAGATCCGGACCTCTCCCGAGAGATGCGGAGAGATCCGGAGACATCCGGGTGGGTCCGGAGACATCCGAGTGGGTCGGAGGGATCCGGGTGAGTCCGGGTGAGTCCGGGTGGGTCCAGGTCGGTCAGGAGACATCCGGGTGGATCCACCCGGATCCACCCGGATCCACCCGGATCCACCCGGATCCACCCGGATCCACCCGGATCCACCCGGATCCGGGTGGATCCTAGAACGCGGCCTCGTCCAGCTCCATCAGGTCCAGCTCGACGTCCGCGGCGATCTTGCGGGCCAGCGTGACGCCCGGCAGGACGTTCGCCGCGAAGAACTTCGCCGCCGCGATCTTGCCGGTGTAGAACGCCACGTCTTTGGCGGAGGCCGTCTCCAGCTTCTCGGCGGCGACCGCGGCGCCCTTCAGCAGCAGGTAGCCGACGACCACGTCACCCGAGGCCAGCAGCAGACGGCTGGTGTTCAGGCCCACCTTGTAGATGTTCTTGACGTCCTGCTCGGTGGCCGCGAGGTCGGTCAGCATCAGGCCGACGATGGCCTCCAGCTCGACGGCGGCCTTGGCCAGGTGCTCGCGGGCGCCCGCCAGCTCCTCGCCGCCGGTGCCGAGCGCGAGGAACTTCTTGATGTCCTCGGCGAGGGAGTTCAGCGCCGCGCCCTGGTTGCGGACGATCTTCCGGAAGAAGAAGTCCTGGCCCTGGATCGCGGTGGTGCCCTCGTACAGGGTGTCGATCTTGGCGTCGCGGATGTACTGCTCGATCGGGTACTCCTGCAGGAAGCCGGAGCCGCCGAAGGTCTGCAGCGACTGTGCCAGCTGCTCGTAGCCCTTCTCGGAGCCGTAGCCCTTGACGATCGGCAGGAGCAGGTCGTTGAGCGCCTCCAGCGCGGAGACGTCCTCGCCCGCGGCCTCCTTGACCTGGATCTCGTCCTGGACGGAAGCCGTGTAGAGCACCAGCGCGCGCATGCCCTCCGCGTACGCCTTCTGCGTCATCAGCGAGCGGCGCACGTCCGGGTGGTGGGTGATGGTGACCTTGGGCGCGGCCTTGTCCATGAAGTTCGCCAGGTCGGGGCCCTGGACGCGCTCCTTGGCGTACTCCAGCGCGTTCAGGTAGCCCGTCGACAGCGTGGAGATCGCCTTCGTGCCGACCATCATGCGGGCGAACTCGATGATGCGGAACATCTGGCGGATGCCGTCGTGCTTGTCGCCGATCAGCCAGCCCTTGGCGGGGTGCTGGTCGCCGAAGGTCATCTCGCAGGTGTTGGAGGCCTTGAGGCCCATCTTGTGCTCGACGTTCGTCGCGTACACGCCGTTGCGCTCGCCCAGCTCGCCGGTCTCGAAGTCGAAGAGGTACTTCGGGACGAGGAAGAGGGACAGGCCCTTGGTGCCGGGGCCGTGGCCCTCCGGGCGGGCGAGGACGTAGTGGAGGATGTTCTCCTCCATGTCGTGCTCACCGGACGTGATGAACCGCTTCACGCCCTCGATGTGCCAGGAGCCGTCCTCCTGCTGGACGGCCTTGGTGCGGCCGGCGCCCACGTCCGAGCCGGCGTCCGGCTCGGTGAGGACCATGGTGGAGCCCCAGGTCTTCTCGACGGCGAGCTGGGCGATCTTCTTCTGTACGTCGTTGCCCTCGTCGAAGAGGATGCCGGCGAACGCCGGGCCGGAGGCGTACATCCACACGGCCGGGTTCGAGCCGAGCAGCAGCTCCGCGTACGCCCAGATCAGGGAGCGCGGGGAGGTGGTGCCGCCGATCTCCTCGGGCAGGCCGAGCCGCCAGTACTCGGAGTCCATGAAGGCCTTGTAGCTCTTCTTGAAGGAGGCGGGAACCGGCGCGGTGTTGGTCTCGGGGTCGAAGACCGGCGGGTTGCGGTCGGCGTCCGCGAAGGACTCCGCCAGCTCGTTCTCCGCGAGGCGGGTCAGCTCCTCGAGGATGCTCTTCGCGGTCTCGGTGTCCATCTCCTCGAACGGGCCGGTGCCGTACAGCTTGTCGCGCCCGAGCACCTCGAAGAGGTTGAACTCGATGTCGCGGAGATTCGACTTGTAGTGCCCCATGGCGACGGCTCCGTAGAGAGATCGGCGAGGGACTTGGACCTCGCGCTAGTTCACGTACCAACAAGTAGCAAGTACCTACGATGATGCTACCCGCCGGTAATAAGTCGCAACCCCCACTCGCCCAAGTGTGAGAAGGGTCTACCTGACGGGGTCGGCGACGGGTTCCCGGAGCGCTTCGGTCAGGAGGGCCGCCCAGCGCGCCGGGTGTTCGCTGAAGGGCAGGTGACCGCCCGGCATCTCCGTCAGCCGCGCCCCCGGGATCCCGGCCGCCGTGGCGCGGTGCAGCCGGGGCGGGACCAGCCGGTCGGCCACCGGCGAGATCACCAGCGTCGGCACGGTGATCCCGGCCAGGTCCGCGCGGACGTCGGCCCGGATCACCAGGTCCACGTGGTCGGCGGTGCCTTTGGGGGCCATCCGCCCGGCCAGCTGCGCCGCCACCTCCAGCTCCGGCGCCGTCAGCGCCTCCAGCGCGGCCGGACTCAGGGCGTGCGCCAGCACGAACCGGCCGAGGGTGTCGGCATCCCCCGCCGTGCACAGCGCCTGCCACACCTGGGCGGTCAGCCGCAGCTCCGCGTCGGCGTACGGGAAGGGGGCCGTCAGAACCAGCGCGGTGACCCGCTCGGGATGGCGCGCGGCCAGTCGTATCGCCACGGATCCGCCCAGGGAGTACCCGCTGACGGCGAACCGATCCAGTCCCTCCGCGTCGGCAACCGCCGTCAACTCGTCCGCCAGCGTGTCCAGTTCGAGCGGCCGCCCGGCGCGCGGGGTGCCGCCCGTGCCCGGGTAGTCGACGCCGACGACCGTGTGTCGGGCCGCCAGGGCGTCCATGACCGGCCCGTAGTTCGCCCCGACGGACCCTCCGGCGCCGTGCGCCAGCAACAGGCCCGGCCCAGAACCGCGAACCGTGCGGGCGTACGAAGAAGGCATGCGTCCCCCCGGTATGTGTAGCAACCGATACCGAAACACCGTAGCGGCATTTCCGTATCGACCGCTAGATAAATTGCCCGCCCCTTCGCCGCGCCGCCCGTCTCGGTACGCTTGCGCCCATGTACGGATACGGCCAGCCCATGGACGGCGGTGCTGCGCAGCAGCAGTACGCCCCGCCGCAGCAGCAGATGCCCGGCGGCCACGGCGGGTACGGCCAGCAGCCGCCGCTCTATCCGGAGCCGTCCCCGCCCTCCCTCGCGGACGCGGTGCGGGCCTTCACCACCGGGCAGCTCGCCGCCGAGGACTTCCAGCAGGTCTTCGCGACCTCCAAGGTCTACTGCCCGCGCGGCGACAACCCCGGTTTCCTCGCCCTGCACAACACCCAGCAGCCGGTGATCCCGATGTTCACCTCCCTCAAGGAGCTGCGCCGGTACGCGGGCAAGGAGTCCAAGTACTTCGTGATCACCGGCGCCGAGGTGATCGACCTGCTGCCCACCGGCTACGGGTTCGTCCTCGACATGGAGGGCGAGCACCGGATGGTGTTCGACGCGAAGGCGGTCGAGCAGATGGTGGAGTTCGCGATGCGGCGGATGTACGGCTGAGCGGCCGAGGGGGCCGGCCGGGCGGCCGTGAATCTCGGCGCCCGGCCCAGGCGAACCACTGCGGAGCCCGGAGGGAATGTCCTCCGGGCTTTCGTCGTTCTGGGTGGCAGAAAGTTCAATGCTCAACTAAACTCGGACACACGTCGCCCTAGGAGGTCGGACATGCCCGCAGTGACCGTCGACAACCCGCTGACCCTGCCGCGCGTCTCCGCGTCGGTGGACGCGGTGGCACGTCCCGTGCTCGCCGTCACGACCGCGCCCAGCGGATTCGAGGGCGAGGGCTTCCCGGTGCGCCGCGCGTTCGCCGGGATCAACTACCGCCACCTCGACCCGTTCATCATGATGGACCAGATGGGCGAGGTGGAGTACGCGCCGGGCGAGCCGAAGGGCACGCCCTGGCATCCGCACCGCGGCTTCGAGACCGTCACCTACATCATCGACGGGATCTTCGACCACCAGGACAGCCAGGGCGGCGGCGGCACCATCACCAACGGCGACACCCAGTGGATGACGGCCGGGTCGGGCCTCCTGCACATCGAGGCGCCGCCGGAGTCGCTGGTCATGTCCGGCGGTCTCTTCCACGGGCTCCAGCTGTGGGTGAACCTGCCGGCCAAGGACAAGATGATGGCGCCGCGCTACCAGGACATCCGCGGCGGCCACGTCCAGCTGCTGACCACCCCCGACGGCGGCGCGCTGCTCCGCGTCATCGCCGGCGAGCTGGACGGCCATCAGGGCCCCGGCATCACGCACACGCCGATCACGATGATCCACGCGACGCTGGCGCCGGGCGCGGAGATCACCCTGCCGTGGCGGGAGGACTTCAACGGCCTCGCGTACGTCCTGGCGGGCAAGGGCTCGGTCGGTGCCGAGCGCCGTCCGATCCACATGGGTCAGACTGCGGTCTTCGGCGCGGGCTCCGCGCTGACGGTCCGCGCGGACGAGAAGCAGGACTCCCACACGCCGGACCTGGAGGTCGTGTTGCTGGGCGGACAGCCGATCCGTGAGCCGATGGCCCACTACGGCCCGTTCGTGATGAACACCAAGGACGAGCTGCAGCAGGCCTTCGAGGACTTCCAGAAGGGCCGACTGGGCACGATTCCCGCGGTGCACGGAATGACGGAGGGCGGCCTGTAAGGGCCGAGGGCACGGTACGGTGCGACAAGGCCCGAAGCCGCAACTTGGATTTGCGACTTCGGGCCTGTCCGGTGTCGGTGTTACGGGGTTACGGCAGCACGTAGAACGCCGCGCCGTCCGGAGCGCGGCCCGCCTGTCGCACGCACCCGTGCTCGGCCAGCAGCTCCAGGGAGTCCCCGACGCGGTCGGGCGTCAGCCCGGTGCAGACGGCGATCTCTTCCACGCTGTAGTCGGCGCCGCCGTGCAGCAATGCCGGGGCCAGGTGGGCGGCCACCGTGTGGATGTCCTCGGTGACGACGAGGTTCCTGGTCTTCCAGTTGGTCAGGAGCTGCTCGGGCGTCAACTCCGGTGCTTGGACGGTGCGAGCGCGGTCGGAGGGACGACGGAGGGTCTGGGCCATGTCCCTCAGTACCTCGACCATCACCTTCTGGCTGTCGTTGATCTGCCGCAGCAGCTCGTCCGTCCGGATGCTGCGCTGTTCGAGTGCGACCAGGATGTCGGTGACCTGCTGGGGCATGACATAGGCCGTGCCGCCGGTGGGAGCGGGCTGCAACGAGGCCGGTTCGAGGGAGTACGAGCCATCGCGCTGGACGGTGGCGATGACTTCGCAGACCCAGGTCTTGAAGGGTTGGGCCTCCGGCTTGGTGCAGCCGTTGACGAGCTGGATGAGTCCGGGAAGATTCACCATCTTCATCGACTTCTTGAGCCCTTGACCTGCAATGTTGCATGAAGCGTCGCTTGTGTCGACGCTTCGTGCAAGATCGTCAAGGGATGTTGTGTGACGTTGCGCGACACTGTGCCGCAGCGCATCCCGGGTGTTCGCGTAGCCGAGTTCAGTGGCAACATCGACTGCCGGGAACCAGTGTGTGCCGTCGGGCATGGTCAGCCTTCGTACCCGCGCGCCCGTGGCCGCGAACACGAAGTCGCTGATGTCGATCGCGTCCTGCTGCTGTGCCGCCGACTGGTTCGGCGGCGGTGTGTTGTTCTGCTCGTACATCGAGCATCACCTCCGTACCGGACATTAGGCATATGCGGGAGCAACAGGTGTCCACAGCAAGGATGTTCACCTTTAGGGGTGAGGACGTTGAATCTTCGCCAAGGTGACGAACCGTCACTCATGTGGCTCTCACCGCAGGACAGCCCTCTGCCCCCGTGATCCGCTGGATGCGTGCACCTGCTCCCCGTCCCCGTTCGCAGGCTGGCCGCCTGGTGTGGTGTCGTCCTGCTCGTGTCCGGCGTCGGGTATGTGGGGATCCGGCTCTGTTCGGAGCTGCGGGCCGCCGTCACACCCGTGTTGCTCGCGTTGCTCGGGACCGCGTTGCTCGGGCCGTTGTATCGGCGGCTCGTCAAGGCCGGGGTGCCTCGGGCGGTGGCGGCCGGGCTCACCTGTGTCGCCGTGGTCGGTGTGGTGGGCGGCGCCGTCTATATCGTCGTCGCCGCCCTGGTCGACACCGGGGACGAGATCGTCGCCTCGTTGAAGGACGCAGGGCAGGATCTCGCCGCGCGGTTCGGGGCCGCCGGGACCTCGCTCGACGATCTCGCCTCCAATGCCAAGGAGCTGCTGACCAAGTTCGGCGGGACGGCCGCGTCCAATGTCATCAGCGGGGTGAGCGTCGTCGGGGAGAGCATCGCCCTTGCCGTCCTTGCGCTGTTCCTCGTCTTCTTCTTTCTGCGGGACTCGCATCGGTTCGTCGGCGTGCTGCGTTCCGTCGCTCCCGGTGGGAGTGCCGACCTCCTGGAGGCCATCGCCCGGCGGGCGTTCCGGGCCGTCGAGGGGTTCATGCGGGGGACCACCTTCATCGCCTTCATCGACGCCGTGTGCATCACCGTCGGGCTGCTCGTCCTCGATGTGCCCGGCGCCGTGGGGCTCGGTGCGCTTGTCTTCGTCGGCGCCTACATCCCCTATCTCGGCGCCTTCGTCTCCGGCGCCGTCGCCGTGCTGGTCGCGCTCGCCGACCGGGGGTTCGTCATCGCGCTGTGGGCGCTCGGGGTGGTGCTCGCCGTGCAGGTGCTGGAGGGGCATGTGCTGCAACCGGTGATCCAGAGCCGGACCGTGCAGATGCACCCGGCGGTGGTGATGGTCGCCATCACCGCCGGGGCCTCGGTGGCAGGCGTGCTGGGCATGCTGCTCGCCGTGCCCGTCACGGCCGCCGCCTTCGGGGTGGCGTACGAGCTGCGTGAGCGTTACGCCCCGCCCGGTCGGCCGGAATCTCCCGAGCCGCCGGGCTCGTAGATCTCGAACCAGATGCTCTTGCCTTCGCCCCTCGGCGCGACCCCCCACGTGTCCGCGAGCAGTTCGATGAGGATCAGGCCGCGGCCCGAGGAGGCCAGTTCGCCGGGGCGGCGCTTGTGGGGGAGGTCGTCGCTGGTGTCGGTGACCTCGATGCGCAGGCGGCGCTCGCCCGGCGCGCCGGTGACCTCGGCGACGAGCAGCGCGTCGGCGTCGGTGTGGACGAGGACGTTGGTCAGGGTCTCGGAGACGAGCAGGACCGCCGAGTCGACCTGGTCCTCGCGGGTCCAGTCGTGCAGCAGCTCGCGCAGTTGCTGCCGGGCCACGGCGATCCGCTCGGGCTCGGCCTGCGCGACCGTCAGCATCGAGCGACGCACGGGCCGCCGGGCCGCGACCGGAGCGCCCGGAGACCCCGGGCCACAGCCGCCCTCGCCCTGGCGGCACAGGAGCAGGAGGGCTATGTCGTCCTCGCGGCGGTCTGCCAGGGGGCCCGTGGTGTGGTGGGAGGAGGGGCCGTGCACCGCCTGGACCAGGGCGTCGGCCAGCGCCTCCAGATCCCCCTCGTGCGCCTCCAGGGTCTTGCGGATGCGCCGCCAGCCCGTGTCGAGGTCGTGTCCGCCCGTCTCCAGCAGGCCGTCGGTGCACAGCATCAGTGCCTCGCCGGGTTCCAGGGCGAGCCGGGTGGTGGGGTAGTCGGCGTCCGGGTCGATGCCGAGCGGGAGTCCGCCGGCCGTGGCGCGGACCAGGACCGTGCCGTCGGCCATCCGGATCGCCGGGTCCAGATGGCCGGCCCGCGCGGCCTCCAGGACCCCGGTGACCGGGTCGACCTCGATGTACAGGCAGGTCGCGAAGCGCAGGCCGGCACCGTCGCCGTCCTCGCCGTCCTCGGAATGGTTGATGCCGTGAAAGAAGCCGGAGGCGCGGGAGAGGACGGCGTCGGGGCGGTGGCCCTCGGACGCGTACGCCCGCAGCGCGATGCGCAGCTGGCCCATCAGGCCCGCCGCGCGGACGTCGTGGCCCTGGACGTCCCCGATGACCAGCGCGAATCTGCCTCCCCCGGAGGGGGTGCCCCCAGGCAGCGGGATCATGTCGTACCAGTCGCCGCCGACCTGGAGGCCGCCGCCGGTCGGTATGTAGCGGGCGGCGAGGGTCATGCCCGGTATCTCGGGGCCGAGGGTCGGAAGCATGGAGCGTTGCAGGCCGTCGGTCAGCTCGCGCTGGGTCTCCGCCGCGCCCGCGCGGGTCAGCGCCTGGGCGAGCATCCGCGCTACCGTCGTGAGCACCGACCGCTCGTCCGGCGTGAACGCCACCGGGTACGCGAAGCCGGCCATCCAGGCGCCCATCGTGCGGCCGGCCACCGTCAGCGGCAGGAACGCCCACGACTGGCGCCCGAAGTGGGAGGCCAGAGGCCAGGTGAGCGGGTAGCGCTCCTTGTACCGCTCGGGGGAGGACAGATACACGGCCCGGCCGGTGCGCACGACCTCGGCGGCCGGATAGTCCGTATGGATGGACATCTGGGCGAAGGGACCTTCGTCGCCGGGCTGCTGCCCGTGGTGGCCGATGATCGTCAGCCGGTCGCCCTCCACGCCGAAGACGGCCAGTCCGTCCGGTGAGAAGCCCGGCATCGACAGGCCCGCCGCGACCCGCAGGACCTCCTCCGTGGACCGTGCCTCCGCCAGCGCTCGGCCCGCGTCCAGCAGGAACGCCTCCCGCGCACGCCGCCAGTCACCGGTGACGGCGGTACGCCCGGCGGGGGTGCCAGGGCGGGGCTCGGTGACCTCCTGGAGGGTGCCGATCAGCTCGTACGCCTTCTTGGCCCGGTCGAAGGACGGCTTGGAACGGCTGCGGACGACCCGGACGACCCGCCCGCGATCGTCCATGATCCGGATGCGCACCTCGGCGAGGGTGCCCTCGGCGACGGCGAGCGGGACCACTCCGGTGATCTCGTTCCAGTCCACCGGGTGCAGTCGGGCCCGGGTCTGGGCCTCGGTGAGGACCGTCTCCTCGGCGGGCAGCCCGAGCAGCCGGGCTGCCTCGGCGTCGACCGTGACCAGTCCGGTGGCGGTGCTCCAGTGCCACAGGCCGGTCGCGAGGGAGGTGAGGACCTCCCCCACGGCGGGCAGAGGCTCGCCAGTGCGCATTGCCCCACTTTAAGAACATGCGATCGACAAGTGCCACTGATCGGCGCACCGGTATTGAGGGGAGGTGATCAGTGACTGCCCGGTACCCTGGGGGTTGTTTCACGTGAAACGTGCCCTGTTAACGTGCTCTGTTTCACGTGAAACGTGCCCCCGATCCGCAAAGACTGGATGAACGACGATGCATCGGTACAGGTCCCACACCTGCGGCGAGCTCCGCGCCTCTGACGTCGGCACCGACGTCCGGCTGAGCGGCTGGCTGCACAATCGGCGCGACCTGGGCGGCATCCTCTTCATCGATCTGCGCGATCACTACGGCATCACGCAGCTCGTCGCCCGTCCGGGGACGCCCGCGTACGAGGCCCTCGACAAGCTGACCAAGGAGTCGACGGTCCGCGTCGACGGCACGGTCGTCTCGCGTGGCACGGAGAACGTCAACGCGGACCTTCCGACCGGCGAGGTCGAGGTCGAGGTCGGCGAGGTCGAGCTGCTGGGCGCCGCCGCCCCGCTGCCGTTCACGATCAACACCGAGGACGGGGTCAACGAGGAGCGGCGTCTGGAGTACCGCTTCCTGGACCTGCGCCGTGAGCGCATGCACCGCAACATCATGCTGCGGACGGCGGTCATCTCGGCCATCCGGCACAAGATGACGGCGCTGGGCTTCAACGAGATGGCGACGCCGATCCTGTCCGCGACCTCCCCCGAGGGCGCCCGCGACTTCGTCGTCCCGTCCCGGCTGAACCCGGGCCGGTTCTACGCGCTGCCCCAGGCTCCGCAGCAGTTCAAGCAGCTGCTGATGATCTCGGGCTTCGACCGCTACTTCCAGATCGCCCCCTGTTTCCGTGACGAGGACGCGCGCGCGGACCGTTCGCCGGGCGAGTTCTACCAGCTCGACGTCGAGATGAGCTTCGTCGAGCAGGAGGACGTCTTCCAGCCGATCGAGAAGCTCATGACGGAGCTGTTCGAGGAGTTCGGCAACGGCCGTCACGTCACCTCGCCGTTCCCGCGGATCCCGTTCCGCGAGTCGACGCTGAAGTACGGCTCCGACAAGCCGGACCTGCGCGCCCAGCTGGAGCTCGTCGACATCACCGACATCTTCGAGGGCTCGGAGTTCAAGGCCTTCGCCGGCAAGCACGTGCGCGCGCTGCCCGTGCCGGACGTCTCCGCGCAGCCCCGGAAGTTCTTCGACCAGCTCGGTGACTTCGCGGTCTCGCAGGGCGCGAAGGGCCTGGCCTGGGTGCGTGTCGCCGAGGACGGCTCGCTCTCCGGCCCGATCGCGAAGTTCCTCACCGAGGAGAACGTCGCCGAGCTGACCAAGCGCCTGTCGCTGGCCGCCGGCCACGCGGTGTTCTTCGGCGCGGGCGAGTTCGACGAGGTCTCGAAGATCATGGGCGCGGTGCGGGTCGAGGCCGCCAAGCGCGCCGGGCACTTCGAGGAGGGCGTCTTCCGCTTCTGCTGGATCGTCGACTTCCCGATGTACGAGAAGGACGAGGAGACCGGCGCGATCGACTTCTCGCACAACCCGTTCTCGATGCCGCAGGGCGGCCTGGAGGCCCTGGAGACCCAGGACCCGCTGGACATCCTGGGCTGGCAGTACGACATCGTCTGCAACGGCGTCGAGCTGTCCTCCGGCGCGATCCGGAACCACGAGCCGGAGATCATGCTCAAGGCGTTCGAGATCGCGGGCTACGACCGGGAGACCGTCGAGGAGAAGTTCGCCGGCATGCTGCGCGCGTTCCGCTTCGGCGCCCCGCCGCACGGCGGCATCGCGCCGGGCGTCGACCGCATCGTCATGCTCCTCGCGGACGAGCCGAACATCCGCGAGACGATCTCCTTCCCGCTCAACGGCAACGCCCAGGACCTGATGATGGGCGCGCCGACGGAGCTGGAGGAGGCCCGGCTGAGGGAGCTGCACCTGTCGGTGCGCAAGCCGCAGCCGAAGTAGCGGGCGAGCAGTCGCCGCGTAGCTGAAGCTGAAGCTGAATGGGAAAGTGGCCCGGAACCGACGTCGGTTCCGGGCCACTTTCCTTTTCCCCGGCAACTGACAGCTCGCCCTTATGCTCCTGACAGTTTTCCTCCCTAGCGTCCGGTCCTCATGACGGGAACTCAGAAACCACACAGCGAACAGGACTTAACGCGCCGCAAGGTCGTGGTCGCCGGCGCGGGCGGTATCGCGGCGGCGGGGCTGGGCGGCACCGCCTTCGCCGCGAGCGCCGGCGCCGAGCGCGGCAGACCGGCTCCGACCGGAACGGCCGGCACCACGGGTACGGCGGGTACGGCGGACACCGATGGCGAGGTCTGCTACCGACTGACCTCGGAGACCGTCGAGGGCCCCTACTACATCGACGCCGACAAGATCCGCCGGGACGTCACGGAGGACCGGGAGGGCATCCCGCTCCTCCTCGCCCTCAAGGTCATCGACTCGGACACCTGCAAGCCGCTGCGGAACGCGGCCGTCGACATCTGGCACTGCGACGCGGCGGGCGTGTACTCGGGCTACGAGGACCAGGGAAACGGCGGTGGCGGCGGCGGTCCCGCACCCACCGGCGAACCCCCCACCGGCGCGCCCACGGGCGCGCCCACGGGCGCCCCCACCGGCGCGCCCCCGGGAGGCGGCCACCAGGAGCCCACGGACGACAGCCGCTACCTGCGCGGCACCTGGCGTACGGACCGGCACGGCCAGGTCACCTTCCGGACCGTCTTCCCGGGCTGGTACCGCGGCCGCTGCGTCCACATCCACGTCAAGGTGCATGTGGACGGCGAGTGGACCGACGCCGGATACGAGGGCGGGCACACCTGCCACACCGGCCAGTTCTTCTTCGACGAGGAGGCCGTGCTCGCCTCCGCGGTGGTGGAGCCCTACGCGAGCAACACCGCCGAGCGCACGACGCTCACCGAGGACACGATCTACGACCAGAGCGGCACCCAGGGCGGCCTGCTGAGACTGCGGTACGACAGGCGGGACATCGCCAGGGGCGTGCACGGCTCGATCACGGTCGGCGTCGACCCGGAGGCGACGGAGGACGGTCAGGGCGCGCCGCCGCAGCCCAGCGCATCGGCTTCCGTGTCGGCTTCAGCGTCGGAGTCCCCTTCGGCGTAGGCGTCGTGACGTCGTGACGTCGGTGTAGCTCATACAGGACTCTCTCCAACCGCATCCCCCATCACCTCCTTCGCCGCCTCCCCCACTGCTTCCTCCAGCACCTGTCGCACCGCCCCCGCCACCCGCTCCGGCGCGTAGGCCGCACGCGTCCGCGCGCTGTGGCGGCGGGCGGTGCGCCGGCGTCGGGCGGGGTCCGTGACGAGGGCGCACAGCCGGTCGGCGACGTCCTCGGTGCGGTCGTAGAGCACGTCGGGATCGCCGGCCGCGATCTCGGGATAGGCGCCGGTCGCGGGCAGGAGCGGGCAGTTTCCGGTGGCCATGGCCTCCAGCGTGGCCACGCCGAGGCTCTCGTTGAGGGCGGTGCTGACCTGGATGTCGGAGTGCCACAGGGTGCGGAAGTAGTCGTCGAGGGGGAGGTCCTCGCCCAGCGTGACCCTGCCGGGATACCGGCGGCCGAGCTCCCGCAGGGCCGCGCCGCCCGGTGCGGTGGCGGGGAAGTGCCGGGTGACGACGATGCGGGCTGAGGTGCGGCGCAGCACCTCGTCGGCCGCGGCGGCGAAGAGTTCCGGCCGTTTCGCGGGGATGGGGGCGTGGTTGAAGACGACGGTGACGGGCCCGCCGTCCTCCCCGTAACCGTTGCTGTTGCTGTTGCTGTTGCTGTTGCTGTTGCTGTTGCTGTGGGTCGGGCGGGCGGCGTCGATGCGGGCGAGGTCGAGGGGCAGGCCGACCGGGCGCAGTCGCGCGGTGATTTCCTTGGCGGCGACGGGCCCGGCTTCGTTCACCGAGGTCAGCAGGGTCCGGTGCAGATAGTCGCTGACCAGCAGGACCCGGTCGGCGGCGAGCAGGTTGCCCAGGTCGGCCCAGCGCAGCCGGGGGTATCGCTCGAAGCGGAACAGGTCGGTGGGGTCCCAGTGGGTGCCGTGCGTGTAGGTGACCAGGGGGAGGCGGGCGCCGGCGTCGTCGAGGATGCGGCGCAGGTCGCAGGTGAACGGCCAGAAGGCGTGAAAGGCGAGCACGACGTCGTACCGGGTTCCGGACCGGGCCTGCTCCCGGCTGCCGTTGCCGCTGCTGCTGTCGCCGATCGCCGCGTCGAAGGCCTCCAGGCAGCGGGCCGTCCAGGCGGTCTGGCGCGCGGTGGGCGCGATGTCGAGGACGTCGACGTCGACGCCGTGTGACGCGAGGCCGTCGACGAGGGCGTCGGCGCAGGTCACCCCGAACCCCATGGCGTCGCTGGCGCGGGCCCGCCCGCTGCCGGACGTCTGCGTGAACGTCGGAACGAAGAGCACTCTCAACCGGCCACCTCGCAGCTGAAGGGGGGCGCTCGCGCGCCGTTCCGTGCGGTTCCGCGCGTTTCCGTGCGACGAGTGCCGTCTCCCCGCCGGGCCTTTCCGGCGGTAACCTCACCCGTTGCTGCGACGGGGGAGGGGCCTTGTCGATTTTCGATGACACGAACCGGGCTCGGCGATCGGCGGTACGAATCTTCGCGGACCGGTACGAACTCAGTCGCCGTTTCATAGAACGGGTCAACGAGGATCCGCCGCCGCGAACGATCACATTTTATTGGGCGGTCGGCGGTGCCGGAAAGACGTCCCTGTTACGCCTGTTCGAAAGCAGATGCTGCCGTCGGCTCCCCGCCGAGCAGTGGGAACGGCTGCGCACGGTGCCGGAAGAGCACTTCGTGGACACGCTCGACGCGACGCCCGGCGGGGCGACCATCCCGCACGCTTTTCTCGACTTCGGCGCCGTCCGGCCGACGCGGCACCAACGGCGCGGCGATGCGCGTCCTGCCGGTGGGCTGGGCCGTCCCCGTCTCGCGTCCCGACCTGCGTCGCCGCCACGCCGTAGCGCTGGCCAGGGCGACGCACACCGACGAGGAGTCCATCGCCGCGGCCTGTGTGATGGCCGCGCTGTCCGCCTGGTCCGTGGAGTCCGTACGCCTGGACGCCGTCCTGGACGCCGGCCGTGAGGAGGCCGAGTGGGCCCTCGGTCAGTTCACCGGTGCGGCCGGTGTACGCGAGTTCCTCGACGCGTTGGACGGCCGCTGGCGACCACCGGTCGAGGGCATCGGCCTCGCGGCGGGGGAGACGATCGCGGCGGTGGCCCACGTCCTGGCGGAGGCGGCGGCAGGCGAAACCCTGTCCGATGCCCTGCTGCGGGCCGTCCTCCTCGGCGGCGACACGGACACGGTGGCGGCCCTGGCCGGCGGCATCCTGGGCGGCCAGGCGCCGGAGGCGGCGACGGACCTGCCCTGATGGCCAGTGGTCCGCTTCGAGGAGGAGCCGGAAGCGGAACGCCTGGCCGACGGATTGGCGGGTGTACGCCGCGGGGCGTATCGGTCGGGGACGGGAGCGGGGGGTTCGTGAACAGGCCGTTCGTGAGGGCGAGGGGCGGGTTACGGGGGCGGTCGCCGGACGGGGGCCACTGCTGTGACCGGTGTGCCTGAGGTGAGCGGGTGCCTGAGGTGACCGGAGAGGCTGAGGTGACCGGAGAGGCTGGGGTGGCCGGAGAGGCTGGGGTGGCCGGGAGTCCAGGGTCTCCCCGGGCCCGGTCCATGGGGCTGTTGGTGCGGGGAATCGCGGAGTGCCGAAGGCCGGTGGCGGTGTTGGCCGGGGCGGGGGTGTCCGCGTCGGCGGGGGTGTCGACCGGGCAGGAGTTGCTGCGGGGGATCGCCGCGCGGCAGGGCGAGGTGATCGACGGGGACCCCGTCGCCTGGTATCTCGGCCGGCACGGCGCGCTCCCCAACTACATCCGCATGCTGCAAAGCGAAGGCGATGTCTCCCACGACGCCCTCGCCCTCCCGACCAGCCACTTCGACCGGCGACCCGACGGCGGCCCCACGCGCCCCACACCCGCCCACCGCGCCCTGGCCTCGCTGGTCGCCGCCGGCCACCTGCGCGGCCCCGTCCTGACGACCAACTTCGACCGCCTGCTGGAAACGGCGCTCGGCGAGGCGGGGGTGCGCGCCGAGGTCGCCCTGGAACTCGGGGGGATCGCGGCGGCCACGGAGCGCGTCGCCGCCGACGAGGCGGCCGGTGCGGCTGCTCCGGGGGTGTCTCCCGGCGAGCCCCTCGCCCACGTCTGCGATCTGGTCAAACTCCACGGCGACTACCTCGACATCCGCATCCGCGACACCTCGTGCGGCTTCGCCGCCTACCACCCCGTCATCGAGACCTTCCTCCAGACCGTGCTGGACCACTGCGATCTGCTGGTCTGCGGCTGGTCGGCGAGCTGGGACATCCCCCTGCGCCAGGCCCTGGAGCGGACCGCGCACCCCGGCCGGCGCACGTTCTGGCTGCAGTGCGGTCCCCCGACGGACCCGGCGCTGCGCGTGATGCGGGCCCGCGACGCCGTGGTCGTCCCGGTCACCGACTCCGACGCGGGCCTGACGGAACCGGCGGAACCGGCGGCGCCGGCTCAGCCGCCGGGCCGGCCGACGTAGAGGCCGCGCTCGGCGATGTACGTGGCGACGCCGTCCGGGACCAGGTAGCGGACGGGGCGGCCGTCACGCACGCGGGCGCGTATCTGGGTGGAGGAGATCCGCCACGGTGACGCGGGAACGGGATCGTACGTCCCGCAGCGGGGCAGCCGGGCGGGGTTCGGCACGTGGTCGGCCCGTCCGACGACGATCAGCCGGGCCAGCCGGGGTATCGCCTCGGCCTCGTACCACTGCGTGATCCCCTCGGCGGTGTCGGTTCCGACGATGAGGAAGAGCTCGGCGGCGGGCCCGAGCGTGCGGCGCAGCTCCCGGAGCGTGGGCACGGTGTAACTCGGCCCTGGCCGGTCGACCTCCACCCGGCTGACGGAGAGCAGCGGGTCGGGCCGACAGGCGATCTCCGCCATCGTGAACCGGTCGGCGAACGGCGACACCCCGCGCGGATCCTTGTGACAGGGCTCGCCGGTGGGCACCAACACGACGTGGTCGAGGCCGCACGCGGCGGCGGCCATGGCGGCGTTGTGGAGATGGGCGTGGTGTATCGGATCGAACGTTCCGCCCATGATGCCGATCCGCATGCCGGCGCACCCCCCAATGCGTCCGCTCCCCAACACGCCCTGCTCACCTGTCGTTTGACGGCAGGTCACCGCGCGTCCGGGCTACGGTAGCGCGCCGAGCCGATGGCGCGCGGCGGAGGGGAATCGCCCGGACGTCACCCCTCTTGGAAACCTCACCGCGGGCACACAGGAACCCTGGGGGACGCCCACAGCGGCCTGCCGTCTCATAGGGGAGGAGGGCGGACGAAGCGTCGGCCGGGGTTCGGCGGGCAAGGGAGGAAACCGGTGTCGGGTTCCATGGGGTTCATGATCACGCTGTCGGCACTGTTGAGCGTCGGTGCGGTGGCGGGGGTGGTCGCTCAACGCCGTGCGCAGCGCAGCCGCCCCTCGGTGTCCGGCCGGTCCGGCCTGTCCGGCCGGTCCGGCCTGTCCGGCCGGTCCGGCCTGTCCGGCCGGTCTGGCCTGTCCGGCCTGGACGCGGAGGCGGAGGCGAACCACTGGCTCGTGCGGCTGGGCGCGGGCCTGGTCCCACCGGACGTACGGGCGTGGGCGGGGGCGGACGAGACGGCGGGGCGTTCACTGACCCGCGCGGCGGAGTGTCACCGGGAGGCCCGGACGCGGCTGGCCGCGGCCCACACGGCGGCGGAGTACGCACAGGTCACGCGGGTGGCGAAGGAGGGCCTCGAGCACCTCCGGACGGCGCGGACGGCGCTGGGGCCGGCCTCCGCCGCCGACGGAGGAGCGGGGGCGGAGCCGGGGCCGGTGGGAGCGTTCGCGGTGACGACTCGCTAGTGCCGAGCGAGCGCCTGACGCCTCCGCGCGTCGGGCTGGATTTTGCCTGGGCTTGGGAGTGCACAGGTCGTTCCCACGCCTCTGACAGCGCCGCCTTCTAGTTTCAGCGCTCATGACGGGAAACGCAGAAAACTCAGGAAGCACAGGAAGCACAGGAAGCACAGGAAGCACAGGAAGCACAGGAAGCACAGGAAGCTCGGCCGGTACCGAGAACGGTCCGCAAGGGCCCAGGCACAAGCGTGATCTGACCCGCCGAAAGGTGGTCGTCGCCGGTGCGGGCGCGGCCGTCGCGGTCGGTGCGGGCGGGGCGCTCGCCGCCGGGGCCTTCGCCGGGGAGGCGAAGCCGGGCAAGGCCACCGCCTCGGCCAGTTCCTCCGAGGTCTGCTACAAGCTGACCTCCGAGACCACCGAAGGCCCGTACTACATCGACGCGGACAAGATCCGCCAGGACATCACCGAGGACAAGGAGGGCATCCCCCTCACCCTCGCCCTGAAGGTGATCGACTCCGAGACCTGCCGGCCCATCGCCAACGCGGCCGTCGACGTCTGGCACTGCGACGCGCTCGGCATCTACTCCGGCTACGAGAGCCTCTCCACGGGAGGCGGTGGCGGCAGCGCGCCCACCGACGCCCCCTCCGGCTCGCCGACCGGCTCGCCGACCGCCGGTGGCGGCGGCGGTGGCGGTGGCGGGCACGAGGAGCCCACCGACGACGAGCGCTACCTGCGCGGCACGTGGAAGACCGACAAGCAGGGCCGGGTCACCTTCAGGACGATCTTCCCGGGCTGGTACCGCGGCCGCACCGTCCACATCCACACCAAGGTGCACGTGGACGGCGAGTGGACCGACGCCGGTTACGAGGGCGGGCACACCTGCCACACCGGCCAGTTCTTCTTCGACGAGGAGTCCGTGCTCGCCTCGGCCGCCGTGGCTCCGTACTCCACCAGCACCACCGAGCGCACCACCCTCACCGAGGACACGATCTACGACCAGAGCGGCATCCAGGGCGGTCTGCTCAAGCTGAAGTACGACAAGAAGAACATCGCCAAGGGGGTCGTGGGCTCCCTCACCATGGGCGTCGAGCCCGACGCGACGCACGACGGCACCGGCTGAACCCGGCTCGGCCGGTCAGGGGGCGTCCCGGCTCACTCGTCCGGTGACGCCCCCTCCTCCAGCAGCCGTTCCGCGATGTCCGTCGACCAGGACTGGGCCCACGCCCGCAGCTCGGCGATGTCGGGCTCCGTCAGGCCGTACTCCGTGAACGCGGTGTCCGGGTAGTGGTCGGTGCCCTCCAGCCGGGTCTGGAAGGTGGGCAGGTCGAAGTCGTCGCGGGCGTGACGGCGGCCCATTTCCTCCAGGTCGGGGTGGGTGAAGCGGGCGGCCGCCGCCCGCGCGTCGATCAGGTCGACCGCCAGCCCGCGGTCGTACAGCGCCCGGATCTTCGTGCCCACCGCGTCCTGGAGGCTGAGCGCGGGCCCGTACGACGTCGGGACGGGCGGGCTCCAGAAGGTCTCCTTGTGCAGGGCCAGATGGAGGGTCGTGTCGTCCGTGCGGTCCCGTACGGACAGGTGCGCCCACAGCGGGTCCGTGTCCTGGAGTGTCGCCTCGTGACGGCCCCGGGAGGCCAGTGCCGCGCTCAGCGTCTCGGCGAGGAGCGGCATCGGCTCCGCGCTCTCCGTCGCCAAGTCCACGTTGCCGTGCGGGCGTTGGAGCAGTCCGTGCGCCTGGAGGGCGTAACCGCCGGCCAGCGCCCACGGGGTCGTGGGCGTGGTCGCGTCGAAAACCTCGGCGAGGAGCCGCAGATGGGGTTGGAGAAGGTCCACCCCGTAGTCGTAGCAGCCCCCGGCTGCGTTACTTCGCCGAGAAGCGGTGTTACTACGCCGAGAAGCGGTGTTACTACGCCGAGAAACGGCGTTACTTCGCCACGAACTGCGTCAGGATCGCCTGCACCTCGTAGATGTCCACGCCCTTCGTGAACGTCTTCTCGATCGGCACGGACGAGCCGGAGACCCAGATCTTCAGCTCCGCGTCCAGGTCGAAGGTGCCGGCGGTCTCCACCGCGAAGTGGGTGATGCTGCGGTACGGAATGGAGTGGTACTCGGTCTTCTTGCCGGTGATCCCCTGCTTGTCGACCAGGATCAGACGCCGGTCCGTGAACATGATGGTGTCGCGGATCAACAGGTAGGCGGCCTGTACGTGCTCGCCCTGGCCCAGCAGACGCGCGTAGTCCTGCTGCGCCTGACCGCTGTCGATCGGATGAGCGTTCCCGAAGAGCGCCATGACAGTCCCCCAATTTCATCCCCATGGGCGGCGTTTTGCCCCCTCGCGGCACCTTAAGGGGCAGGTGGGGGAATCGTGAAGACGTTTGTTCGTGTGACGGAGGGGGCTGGAGAAAAAATTTTCAACGGGCGGCAACTCTTCACACGGCGGCGACCACTGACAGGTCGTAAGCCCGCTCCTCCCCGTAAGGATCCCCCGTGGCAGCTCCCTCCCACCGCCGGTCCCTCCGCTCCCGCCGCACCCTCGTCGTCTCCGCCGCCTTCGTGGCCGCGGGCGTCGGCGCGGGCATCGTCGTGATGAACGCCAACGCCGGGACCGTCGACCTGTACCACCAGACGCTCGCCGCCAAGGACGGCTGGGCCTCCTCCGGCACGGGCACGACCGGTGGCTCCAAGGCCGACGCCGCGCACACCTTCACCGTCTCCACCCGCGCCCAGCTGGTGAAGGCGCTGGGCTCGGTGTCCGACACCGCCCCCCGGATCATCAAGATCAAGGGCACGATCGACGCCAACACCGACGACGCCGGCAAGAAGCTGACCTGCGCGAGCTACGCGGCAGGAACCGGTTACTCCCTCTCCTCGTACCTCAAGGCGTACGACCCCGCCACCTACGGCCGGTCGAAGCTGCCCTCCGGCGCCCAGGAGAAGGCCCGCGCCGCCGCGCAGACCAAGCAGGCGAAGAACGTCGTCTTCAAGGTCCCCGCCCGTACGACGATCGTCGGCGTCCCCGGCACCAAGGCGGGCATCTCCGGCGGCATGCTCCAGATCCAGAACGTGGACAACGTCATCGTCCGCAACCTGAACTTCTCCGCCACCGAGGACTGCTTCCCGCAGTGGGACCCGACCGACGGCGACAAGGGCAACTGGAACTCCAACTACGACTCCGTCACCCTGCGCGGCGCGACCCACGTCTGGGCCGACCACAACACGTTCACCGACGCCGCCCACTTCGACAGCTCCAACCCGAAGTACTACGGCCGCGAGTACCAGATCCACGACGGCGCGCTCGACATCACCAAGAGCTCCGACCTGGTGACGGTGTCCCGCAACCAGTTCACCAACCACGACAAGACGATGCTCATCGGCAGCAGCGACAGCGAGCCCGCCGGCAAGCTGCGCGTCTCCATCCACCACAACATCTGGAAGGGCATCGTCCAGCGCGCCCCGCTGGCCCGCGTCGGCCAGGTCCACATCTACAACAACCTCTACGACGTCACGGCCCTCAACGGCTACGCGACGCAGTACAGCATCAACTCCCGCGCCAAGGCCCAGGTCGTCGCGGAGGACAACTACTGGAAGCTCCCGACGGGCGGCAAGGTCGCCAAGCTGCTCAGCGGCGACGGCACCGGCGCGGTCAAGGGCGCCGGCAACCTCGTCAACGGCACGGTCACGGACGTCGTCGCCGCGTACAACGCAGCCTCGTCCAAGGACCTGAAGACGACCGTCAACTGGACGCCGACCCTGACGGCGGGCCTGGAGACCTCGGCCAAGAACCTGCCGACGTCGCTGGCGACGACGACGGGCGCGGGCGTGCTGACGGCCTCGTAACCTCACGACCCCTTCTCTTCTATGCGGTGGCGTCCCTCGCCGCCGCGTCGGAAGACGGCCGCCACCGCCCGCAGCAGCCTGCGCGAAGACGGCGGCGCGGGGGTGGACGGAACGGGAGCCGGGGCCTCCGGCTCGTTCTGCGCCGCCGCCGTCATGTACCCGACGTCCAACTGGGGCGTCGGGTATGCCGTCGTCGGGTACGCCGTCGTCTGGCCGACGGCGTAGTACGCGGGCGCGTACGTGTCGAATCCGTCAGAGCCGCTGAAGCCGTCAGAGCTGCCGAAGCCGTCAGAGCCGCTGAAGCCGTCACAGCTGCCGAAGATGTCCGAGCTGCCGAAGATGTCGGAGCTGTCAGAGCTGTCAGAGCTCTCAAAGCCGCCGTAGGCACCGAGGCTGCCGTTCGTCCACGGGGAGAAGTCGTAGGACGAGGCGGAGTAGCCGTAGTGCGTGTCCGGGTCCGTGAGGTCCGCGATGACGGCGGTCGGAGCGAGCCTGTTCCACGGCGGCATACGGCCGCTCGACTCCTGCGTGTCCTGCTGCGGGGCCGCCAGCGCGGCGAGCCTGTCGCGCTCCTCCCGGAGGGTGACGAGCTCGCCCACGGCCTCGGCACGGTCGCTCTCCAGCAGCTTCAGCCGTGCCGTCAGCCGTGCCTGTTCCGCCCGGTGTGACAGTCTCTGACGCAGCCGCTCCGCGCGTTCGGCGGCCGAGTGGGCGCGGTAGGCGTCCAGCAGCTCCTCCGTCATGAACCGGCTGTACAGGTCGGGAGCGCAGCGCCGGAGCAGGTCGAGGTAGTCGAGCATCAGCGTCTGACAGTCCTGCCGGGACAGTGGACGGCCGTCCCGCGCCAACAGGCCCAGCAGAAGCTCCACTTCGCGGGGTTGCGGTGTCCGGGAGCCCTGGGCGACAGCCGCCAGCGCGGCCGGTGTCACGCCGTCGTCCGGCTCGCCGGCCGGGAGGAGCTCGCGCAGCCGGTCGCTGATGACGGTGAAATCGCCCCCCAGCGCTGTCAGGACGCCCGCGCGCAGCCTGGACGCGAACCGTTGGGCGGCAGCCGTGGCCTCCGGCGCGGCCCCCGACGTCTCCTCCCGCAGCGCGTCGCACCACAACGCCTCGAACCGTGCCCAGACGGCGTGTTCCTCCTTCGGCGTCCGGGACGTGCCGTCCATCCGCAGCAGTTGCAGCACCACGGCGCGCAACGTGTCCAACCTGGTGCGCTGTCGGGCATTGACGATGACGGAGATGGTCTGACGGCTGGCGGTCGCCTCGAAGTCGTTCTTCTCGTTCGCGCGGATGACGGTTTCGAGCTCGCGCAGCGACGGGTTTCCGGCCGCCGCCCGCAGGGCCGTCACCTCCTGCGCGAGGCGGTGCAGTGCGCCCGGTGGCTCCTGCCCGTCCGGCGACCCTGCCGTCATGGCCGCGGCTCCTCAACTGTCAAGGCTGTGTCAGATCGATCAGCCGGAGCATCGCATATGTCAGCCGTTCGGCAGACGGCGCGAAGGGGCGTGTGTCAGAGCGCGTTGACGGAAGATCTGCCCCGTCATACGCGTCAGCGCCCCTGCTCGTGGGTGTCGACTGGAGATTGCGGCCGGTCAGCCCCCGGCCGTGCCTGCCGAGACCGGGCCGCGCATCCCGCTGCCTGTGGTCCGCGACGACCCGGTCTCTCCCACCCACTTCATTCAAAGGGGCGATATGTTCAAGCTACGACGGACGTGGACGCGTGAAGCGCAACCTGGCCAAAGCCGCGGGCGCGGGGCGACTCTGCGGTACCGTGCCTACCTTTGCGCCCTCGCACTCGCTACGACGACGGGTGCGTCGTCGGGTGTGACGTCGGACCGGACGCAGGGTCATTCGCTGCTACGGGACGCCCTGCCGGAGTTCCTCGGCTCACTCGCCGCCGGTGTCCTGCTCGCCGTCGCCGGGGTCGTCGTCAACCGGTTGCGGGCCCGCCGCACGCGCGGGCAGGAAGAACAGGGGGCCGACCGGGCCGACCTGCCCCCGGTCTGATCCCGGTCTGATCCCGGGCCCGCCGGCTCACGTGTCGTACGTGCCGTCCCATGGTTCGGCGAAGGCGAGGCGGTCCGGGTAGAGCTCCGCCCAGGCTTCGGGAGTGCCGCCCTCGTCCTCGTCCTTCCTGATCACCAGGCCGAACAGGACGTTCTCGTAGGTGAGTTGGAAGGGGCGGACCGCGATGTCCGTGTAGGCGCGGCGGGGCAGGCTGCGCAGCAGCGTCGCCAGGCGGACGCGGGCGCGGGTGAGGACGGAGTCCTCGCCGTGCGGGGCGCGCTGCTGCTCCGCCCAGGTGCCGGCGCACCAGATGTCCGAGGCACGGTAGTGGCCCTCGGCGTCGAAGGTGTGCAGCACGGTGTAGAGGCGTTTGTGCTCTTCCCAGCCGTCGTCGAGGCGGAAACCCTGGGGGAAGGCGTATGTGACCGACGCGAGGAACTGGCCGTCCGCGTACCGTCCGATGGACTCGGTGCGGTGCTTCGGCTGGTAGGCGATCGGAATGACCTCGGGGACCTCCATGGCGGAAACCATACGGCTTGGCGAATACATGCCGAAGCGGGGGGAAGCCCTTCGCGTTTTCCTCTACATCTTCTCCTTTCCTGCGCGCCGCGCCGCACCGCTGGTACCGGTGCGCGCGGCGGGCAGGACAGGAGTCGTCCGTCGTCAGCCCTCGGTGCCGCCGAAGCGCTCCTTGTACGCCTGCAGGTCCTCGTCCGTGAGCTTGGCGAAGAGGACCGGCGGGACGGTGAAGGGGGTGCCGGCGGGGACGGCGGCGAGGGCCTTCGCCTCGTCCGGCGTGACCCAGGTCGCGGTGTCGTCGGACAGCGAGAACGCCTCGCGCATGGTCTTCGCCGTCGACGGGATGAAGGGCTCCGAGACCACC
Organism: Streptomyces sp. NPDC051677; assembly: GCF_044453465.1. NCBI lineage: Bacteria > Bacillati > Actinomycetota > Actinomycetes > Kitasatosporales > Streptomycetaceae > Streptomyces > Streptomyces sp. NPDC051677. The sequence continues at coordinate 12,012 of NZ_JBITCT010000025.1, read as the reverse complement.
GCGTAGAGGTGGATCAGGTTCATCGCCGTGCGCAGGGTGAGGGCCGCGCCGTCCTTGTCCGTCTTGATCTCCAGCCAGGGGGCCTTCTCCTCCAGGTAGGAGTTGCCCGCGGACCACAGCGCGCGCAGCGCGGCGGCCGCCTTGCGGAACTGGAGCGCCTCCATCTGCGACTCGTACTCGGCGAGCAGCTCCGCGATCTGCTCGCCGAGCTTCGTCTCCGCCTCGCCGGGCGCGCTGCCCGCCGGGACCTCCTCGCCGAAGCGCTTCTTGGAGAAGGACAGGACGCGGTTGACGAAGTTGCCGAGGGTGTCGGCGAGGTCCTTGTTCACCGTGGCGGTGAAGTGTTCCCAGGTGAAGGACGAGTCGTCCGACTCGGGGGCGTTGGCGATCAGGAAGTAGCGCCAGTAGTCGGCCGGGAGGATGTCCAGCGCCTGGTCGGTGAAGACGCCGCGCTTCTGGGACGTGGAGAACTTGCCGCCGTAGTACGTCAGCCAGTTGAAGGCCTTGACGTAGTCGACCTTCTTCCACGGCTCGCGCACGCCGAGCTCGGTCGCCGGGAACATCACCGTGTGGAACGGGACGTTGTCCTTGGCCATGAACTCCGTGTAGCGGACGGGGTTCTCACCGGAGTCCGCCTCGTACCACCAGGACTTCCAGTCGCGGCCGGCCGGGTCGAGGTCCGACCACTCCTTCGTCGCGCCGATGTACTCGATCGGGGCGTCGAACCAGACGTAGAAGACCTTGCCCTCGGCGGCCAGCTCCGGCCAGGTGTCGGCCGGGACCGGGACGCCCCAGTCGAGGTCGCGGGTGATGGCGCGGTCGTGCAGGCCCTCGGTCAGCCACTTGCGGGCGATGGAGGAGGCCAGCTGCGGCCAGTCCGCCTCGTGGCGGGAGACCCACTCCTCGACCTCGTGCTGGAGCTTCGACTGGAGGAGGAAGAGGTGCTTGGTCTCGCGGACCTCCAGGTCGGTGGAGCCGGAGATCGCCGAGCGCGGGTTGATCAGGTCGGTCGGGTCCAGCACGCGGGTGCAGTTCTCGCACTGGTCGCCGCGGGCCTTGTCGTAGCCGCAGTGGGGGCAGGTGCCCTCGACGTAGCGGTCCGGGAGGAAGCGGCCGTCGGCCGGGGAGTACACCTGGCGGATCGCCCGCTCCTCGATGAAGCCGTTCTCGTTGAGGCGGCGGGCGAAGTGCTGGGTGATCTCGACGTTCTGGGGGGAGGAACTCCGGCCGAAGTAGTCGAAGGCGAGCGCGAAGCCGTCGTAGACGGCCTTCTGCGCGTCGTGCGCCTGCGCGCAGAACTCCGCCACCGGGAGGCCCTGCTCCTTCGCGGCCAGCTCGGCGGGGGTGCCGTGCTCGTCGGTCGCGCAGATGTACAGGACGTCGTGGCCGCGCTGGCGGAGGTACCGGGAGTACACGTCCGCCGGGAGCATGGACCCCACCATGTTGCCCAGGTGCTTGATTCCGTTGATGTACGGAAGGGCGCTGGTGATGAGGTGTCGAGCCATCGGGGGCTGCTCCCAGGTCGGTCGTGCGGCGGTGTGTCGTGCGGTGGTGTTCTTGTGGGCCTTGAACTTGAAATCGTAGCCGACACGGGTGGGCCGCCCGCCTCCCGTTTTACGGGGTGGGAAGGGGCGGCCCGGGTTGATCTACGAGGTCAGGGACGCCAGGTCGCCAGGATGCCCTCGTAGACCTCCGCGTCCGTGAGCTCGCGCGGGGTCTCGCCGGCCAGGAAGTGGGACGTGTTGGCCAGCTTCAGCTTGCGGAGGTAGTCGAACGCCTTGTTCTCCGGGTCGCCGAAGGCGACGAAGGAGAAGAAGACGGCGGGGTGGTTCTTCGCCGCGTCCGTGAGGGAGTGGGTGGCGGGGGTCTTCGCGTCCGGCGCGCCGTCCGTCTGGAAGACCACCAGGGCGGGGGCGGTGGGGTCGGAGGACTTCTCGTGCAGGGCGAGGACGGCTTCGACGGCGACGTGATAGCTGGTACGGCCCATGCGGCCGAGGCCGGCGTGGACGTCGTCGATCTTGTTCTCGTGGTCGGTGAGGGTGAGGTCGGCGGTGCCGTCGACCTCCGTGGAGAAGAAGACGACGGGGACCTTCGTGTCCTCGGGGTCCAGGTGGGCGGCGAGGGCGAGGGTCTGCTCGGCGAGGGCCTGGGCGGAGCCGTCCTTGTAGTACGGGCGCATGCTCGCGGAGCGGTCCAGCACGAGGTAGAGCTTCGCTCGGGTGCCGGTGAGGTGGGTTGCCTCCAGGGCGGTGGCGGCTGCCTGGTAGGCGGTGGCGAGGCCCTGCGGGGCCTGGAACCCGCCAACGACCTCGCCTTCGCCCGCGGCCACCGCGGCCGCAACGGTCTCGGCCACCTCGGCCTCCGGTTCGGCCCCCGTAGCAACGGCGACCGGCTCGGCCTCGGCCTCGGTGACCGCTTCCGGCGCGGCTTCCTCCGCCACCGGCTCAGCCTCGGCCTCGGGCTCCGTCGCCTTCGCGGCTGCGACTGGCTCAGGTTCGGTGACCGCTTCCGGCGCGGTCTCCTCGGCCTCGGGCTCTGCGGCTTCCGTGGCTGCGGCGGGCTCGGGCACCTCGGCTGTGGCCTCGGTCTCCGGCTCGGCTGCAATCGCCTCGGCCTCGGGCTCCGTCGCCTTCGCGGCTGCGATCGGCTCGGGTTCGGTGACCGCTTCCGGC
>NZ_JBITCT010000025.1:0-9242 GCF_044453465.1 Streptomyces sp. NPDC051677 | reverse complement strand
CCTCGGTCTCCGGCTCGGCTGCAATCGCCTCGGCCTCGGGCTCCGTCGCCTTCGCGGCTGCGATCGGCTCGGGTTCGGTGACCGCTTCCGGCGCGGCTTCCTCCGCCTCGGTCTCCGGTTCCGTCGCCTTCGCGGCTGCGACCGCCTCCGGCGCGGCTTCCTCCGCCACTGGCTCCGTCACCGGCTCCGCCTCGGCCGCGGCGTCCGCCGTGGGGTCCGCCTCCGCCTCGGTCGTCGGCTCGTCCGCTGTGGGCTCGGCCGTCACCGCCTCGGCCGTCGGCTCCTCCGCCTCGGCCGTCGGCTCCTCCGCCTTGGCCTTCGGCGTTGGCTTGTCCTTCTCGGCGTCAGCCTCAGCCGCGTCCTCAGCTGACCTTGTCGGCTTGGGGACCGTTACGTTGTCGAAGGCTGCTGCGACGAGGTCGTGCTCGTCGGTGGTTGCCGGGCGGGGTTCCGGGACCTGGGCCGTCGGGGTGGGCCTGGGGGTGGGTTCGGGGGAGGGGGAGGGGACCGTCGGTTCAGGCGTCGACGTCGTCGTCGATGCCGTCGCGGACGGCGCCGACGGCGTCGACGTGGGGTCGGTGCCGTTCGACTGCTGGTCCCGCTCCTCGGAAGCGGTCTGTTCCTGCGAAGGAACCTGTTCCGCACCCTCCGCCTCGGCGGCCCGCTCCTTGCGTGACCGTCCGAACGCGTTCCGCAGGAGAGTGAGAATGCCCATGTGCGCAACCCTTCGCGTGAGTTGAAGCCCGTCAATCCCTGGCCAGGACGGACACGTAAGGTTAGCGGCCCCGGGTGGTGATCTTGGGCAGGGGTGAGTGCAAGGAATCCGGGTGTGTCAATACCGCCTCGGCACCCCCTCCGCGCAAGTCCAACACCCTTCTGGCGGCCGGGGATTCACTTTCCGTTCATCCCGCAGCAGCGCATCCGCACATGCGTACCCCTACGGTCACGCTGATACCAAGGGCACGCAAGGGGAGAGTAAAGGTGCGCAAGCTACTGCCGATCATCGGGACTCCGTCCGGCTCGCATCCCGGCGGGCGATCCGCCATGACCTGCCGTTTCCGGTGTGGTGACGCCTGCTTCCACGAGGTGCCCAACACCAGCGACAACGCATACGTCGGCGATGTCATCGTCGGGGCGCTCGGCCGCCGCGCCATGATGCGCACCGCGGCGGTCGTCACCGTCGCGGCCGCCGCCGGGACGGCCGGTGTCGCCGGCGCGCTGCCGGCCGCCGCCGCCACGCCGGGCGCGCAGGCGACGACGTCCGGAAAGCATCCCGAAAAGCCTGCCGGAAAGCCTTCCGGCAGGAGCGCTCGCGGGCTGCGCTTCACCGCCGTCGCGCCGAACACCGCCGACGCGGTCACCGTCCCCGACGGGTACCGGCAGAACGTCGTCATCCGCTGGGGCGAGCCCATTCTGCGCGGCGCGCCCGCCTTCGACCCGGAGAAGCAGACCGCCGCCGCCCAGGCCGGACAGTTCGGGTACAACAACGACTTCCTGGCGCTGCTGCCGCTGCCCGGTGAGTGCGACCGGCAGCTGCTCGTCGCCAACCACGAGTACACCAACGAGATCCTGATGTTCCGCGGCTACGACCCCGCCAACCCCACCCGGCAGCAGGTCGAGGTGGCCTGGGCGGCGCACGGTCTGACGGCCGTCGTGGTCGAGGAGGACCGGCGGACCGGGAAGCTGACCGCCGTCCCCCGCCACCACCTCAACCGGCGCGTCACCGCCACCACCGAGTTCCGGCTCACCGGCCCCGCCGCCGGATCGGACCTGCTCAGGACGTCCGTCGACCCGACCGGCACCAAGGTCCTCGGCACGCTCAACAACTGCTCCGGCGGCACCACCCCGTGGGGCACGACGCTGCACGGCGAGGAGAACTTCAACCAGTACTTCGCCAACAGCAGCCGGGCCACCGACAAGCGGTACGGGATCGGCACCGGGGCCACCGAGCGCAAGTGGGAGCGTTTCGACAAGCGTTTCGACGTCGCGCAGGAGCCGAACGAGGTGCACCGGTTCGGGTACGTCGTCGAGTTCGACCCGTACGACCCGACGTCCACGCCCCGCAAGCACACCGCCCTCGGCCGCTTCAAGCACGAGGCGGCGACCGTGCGGCTGACGGACGACGGGCGGCCCGTCGTCTACACCGGGGACGACGAGCGGTTCGACTACTTCTACAAGTTCGTCGGCAGCAAGCGCATGAAGAAGGGGTCGAGCCGGGCCGTGCGCGAGCACAACCTGTCCCTGCTCGACGAGGGCACGCTGTACGTCGCCCGTCTCACCGGCGACTCCCCCGCCGTCGAGATCGACGGCGCCGGCAAGCTGCCCGCCGACGGTGAGTTCGACGGCAGCGGCGAGTGGATCCCGCTGGCCACCGCGACCGCCAAGGGCGCCGTCTCGCACGTCGAGGGGATGAGCGCGGAGGAGGTGTTCGTCTTCACCCGCCTCGCCGGTGACAAGGTCGGCGCGACGAAGATGGACCGGCCCGAGGACATCCAGCCCTCGCCCGTCACCGGCAAGGTGTACGTCGCCCTCACCAACAACACCAACCGCGGTGTCGGCGCGAACGCCAAGGCCGACGAGGCCAACCCGCGCAACGCCAACAAGCACGGGCACATCCTGGAGCTGACCGAGCGCCGCGGCCGCCCGGAGAGCACGACGTTCGCCTGGTCGCTGTTCCTCGTCGCCGGCGACCCCGACGACCCGGCGACGTACTTCGCGGGCTTCCCGAAGGACGACGTCAGCCCGATCTCCTGCCCGGACAACGTGGCCTTCGACCCGCACGGCAACCTGTGGATCTCCACCGACGGTAGCCAGCTGGGCTCGCACGACGGACTGTTCGGCGTCGCCACGCGCGGTTCGCGGCGCGGTGAGCTGAAGCAGTTCCTGACCGTGCCGACCGGCGCGGAGACCTGCGGTCCCGTCATCCAGGACCGGCGGGTGCTGGTAGCGGTGCAGCACCCGGGCGAGGCGGACGGCGCCTCGGTGGAGAAGCCGGCGAGCACCTGGCCGGACGGCGCGGGGAAGATCGTCCGCCCGTCGGTGGTGGCGGTGTGGCGCGCGGACGGCGAGGACATCGGCGTCTAGGGCCTGTCCGGCGGATCAAGTCGGAGGAAAGCAGCGGCAGCGCTCGTCAGGGCCGCTGGGGTGAGGTGATCGCCCTTGCCGCGGCGACCTCCTGGCGCAGGGGTTCCAGGACGCTGCCGGGCGGGCCGGTCAGGTCCGTGCGGACGGGGTACAGGACCTCCGTGTCGTGCAGGCCCTCGGCCAGTTCCCGCAGCTGCCGCGTGATCTGACCGACCTCCCGCTCCGACGGCGGTTCGGCTCCGTGTTTCACCCGGACCCGGGCCGCCGTCGTCGCGTCGACGATGCGTTCCACGGCGACGACCAGCGGCCACCAGGCCGCGGCCCGGCGGCCGGTGGGCGGCGGCTCGGTCAGGGCGCGCTGGAACTCGGTGCGGATGACGGACAGGTCGCGGTAGAGGCGGCGGCGCATGCGGGCGCGGGCGGCCGGGGCGACGTCCGGGCCGAAGGCGGCGTCGACGTAGCGGGCGGTGTCCGCGACCGTGTCGGCGAGGCGGGCGCCGACCCGGGTGTGCCAGCTCTCCGGCCACAGCAGATAGCCGGCCACCAGCGCGATCGCGCAGCCGATCAGCGAGTCCACCAGGCGGGGGAGCAGCAGCCCCGTGCCCTGGTGGTTCAGGATGTCGGAGAGGAGCAGGATCACCGGGGTGATGGCCGCCGTCTGGTAGCCGTATCCGCGGGGGGTCAGGGCGGGGATCAGCGGGGCGAGCAGCAGCATCGCCGGGACGTCCCACCAGCCCCTCGGCACCTGCGACAGCACCGCCGCCGCGACGACCAGCCCGGCGACCGTCCCCAGGGCGCGCAGCAGGGCCCGGGAGAACACGGACCCGAAGTCGGGTTTCAGGACGAACGTGATGGTCAGGGCCACCCAGTAGGAGCGGGCCACGGGGACGGTCGAGACGAGGACCTGGGCGAGTCCGATGCACAGGGCGAGGCGCAGGCCGTAGCGCCAGGAGCCGGCGGAGAGGGCGACGTCGCGGGCCGCGCGGGCGGCGCGTACGCGCAGGGCCGCCGGACGGCCGAGGCGGTCGTCGAAGCCCCGCGGGTCGATGTCGGGCGCCGCGACCACCTCGGCGGCGTGGCGCAGGGCGTGGTCGACGGCGCGCGCCGTCTCCGACCCGGGGGCGGGCAGGTGGAGGTCTATCGGTCCGGTGAAGCCGGTCTCCACGGCCCGCGCGAGGTGGCGTACGGCCTCCGGGACCTCCGTCGGCAGCGGCCGGCCGTTCAGATGGGCGGCGGGGGCCGCCTCCACCACCGGGGTGACGGCGTTCAACTGGGCTATCAGCCGGGTCAGTTCGGGACTCTGCCCGTGGTGCCGGGTGCGGCGGGCGAGGACGAGGTCGTACGACTGGTTCAGGGACTGGGTGACGGCGTGCCGGGCGTCCTCGTACTCGCCGGGGACGTCGCTGCCGCAGGCGGCCAGCAGGTCGGCGACCGTGCGATAGGCGGCGGCGACCGCGGTGCGTTCCGGCACCCCGGAGCGCAGCGGCCAGGCCAGCAGGGCGAGGAGGAGCACGAGCAGCCCGCCGCCGGTCATCAGGACGGACGCCAGCCACCACTGGCCCGGCATCGGCAGCCCCGCGCCCACGACGGAGTTGAGCAGGAGCAGCAGCCCGGCGACGGACGCCACGGCCCCGATCGTCGAGATCATCCCGGAGATCAGCGCCACGCCGGTGACGACGGCGACCGCCGTCCACCCGTGCCCGTACACGGCGCTGCCCAGGGTGATGCCGACGGCCCCGAACAGCTGCGGGACCGCGATGTTGAGGATCCGCATCCGGTAGGCGTCGGCGGTGTCGCCGATGACGCCGGACAGGGCGCCCATGGAGGCGAGCGCGCCGTACGCGGGCTGTCCCGCCGCCAGGCCGATCACCAGCGGCAGCGTCATGGCGAGCGCGGCGCGGGCGACGGCGGGCCGGTTGACGGGCGCCTGCTGGGGCCGAAGGTTCCGCACCAGCCAGTCGGGAGGGGTGAGGCCGATGGGGAACTCGCGGGACATGGCCTCATTATGAGCACCCTGCGCTGTCCGTCATCCCTGGTGGAGGGTGAGGTTCACGAGCAGCGCGCGGTGGTCGGTGCCGTCGAGGCGGAGGAAACGGGCGCTGCTCGCCGCGAACTCCTTCGACACGAGCACATGGTCGATCTGCGTGCCGAAGGCGGGCGCGGTGCTGCTCGGCCAGCTGGGCTCGCGGGCGTCCCCGGCGAGGCGTGCCGCGTCGCGCAGCCCGGTGTCGAGGATGCGGCGGAAGGCGGCGTGGTCCTGGGAGGCGTTGAAGTCCCCGGCGAGGACGAGCGGACCGGTGTCCCGGTACCGGGCGGCGAAGTCGCGCAGTCGCCCCAGTTCCCGCTTCCACAGGGACACCTGGCGGGGCAGCGGCGGCTTGGGGTGCGCGAGCTGGAGCCGTACGGCGTGCCCGTCGACGTCGGCGACGGCCCCCGGCATGCCCATGCTGCCGGGGACGGTGGCCGCGGCCCGCAGCGGATACCGGCTGAGGACGACGGACCCGACGGAGGAGTCCCCCGGCACGGCCTGCCGATACGGGTACTCACCGCCGAGCTCCCTGCGCACGGCCGCCTGACAGACGTACTCGCACTCCTCCACGAACACGATGTCCGGCCGTTCCCGCCGGACCACGGGGACGAGGGCGTCGGTCGCCCACCCGAACTCGACGTTCGACGTCAGCACCCGCAGCCCGGCGACGACCGGGCCCTTCGGCTCGTCCCCATCCCCGTACGGCTGGACGAACCAGGCGAGCAGCCCGGCGACGACCACGCCCCAGATCAGCCCCGGCCACCAGCGGGCGAGCAGGGACAGCGCCATCCCGATCCCGGCGGGCAGGAGCAGCCACGGCAGGAACGCCAGCACCTGCGGCACAGGGGTGACCGCGTCGGTGTCGACGACCCGGCACCCGACGACCAGACTCACCCCCGCCAGCAGCAGCCCCGCGCACCGGACGCCGAGCAGCCGGGCCCGGGGCCGTCGAGGGGCCGCCTCGGCAGTGCTCCCCCGACCCGGCGCCCCGTATCCCGCTCCGTCCCGTTCCATCCCGCCCCATCCTGCTCCATCCCGTTCCCTTCCAGGACTGTGCGATGAGGTCGGGGTCCAGGATGGTCTAGGACAGGTCTAGGACGCGTCGACCCGGGCCAGGAAGGCCGTGAGGGCGTCGTTGAACTCCTGCGGCCGCTCCAGGTTGGGCATGTGGGCCGCGCCTTCGACGATGTGCAGCGCGGAGTCGGGGAGGGCCGCGTGCATCGCCCGCGCGTCCGCTACGGGGGTGTACTCGTCGTCCGCGCCGACCACGACCAGCGACGGGACCGTGACGCGGGTCAGCAGGTCCCGGTAGTCGGGGCGTTCGGCTCGGCCTCGTAGGGCCGCCGCCGCGCCCTCGGGGGGCGTCGCCGTCATCATGCGGTGGACGTGGGCCTTGACGGCGGGGGCCGCGTAGGGGGCGACCATCTTGTCCAGGACCTCGTCGGCGTAGCCGCGCATGCCCTCCGCGAGGAGGCGGTCGGCCGTCTCGTTGCGGATGTGTCGGCCGGCGGGGGTCTCCGGCGCCGGGAAGGTGTCGGCGAGGACCAGGCCGCGGATCCGGTCGCCGAAGCGGGCGTAGCACTCCATGGCGATCTGGCCGCCCATCGACAGGCCGGCCAGGACGAAGGCGTCCACCTTCAGGTCGTCGAGCAACTCCTCGATGTCCTGGGCGAAGCGGGAGAGGAGGGTGATGCCGGGGACGACCGGGGAAGCGCCGTAGCCGCGCAGGTCGGGGGCGATCACCCGGCGGGTGGCGGAGAACGCCTCGATCTGCGGGGTCCACATCGTGCGGTCGAAGGGGTGGCCGTGGATGAGGACCAGGGGCGCCGGGGAGACGGCCGGATCCGTGGGAGACGTGCCTTTGTCATCGAATGCGAGAGATGCGGAGAAGGGGGACATGTGCTCGACCTTAGGGCCAACGGCTGCCGCCGCGCACCGGCATCGCCGGCACGCCGGGGACCGCCGTTGCCGTCGATCCGCATCGCACCCCGGACGCGGTCAGGCTCGGGCTCGCGTCGGCTCCGGAGGGGGAGTCGGCGTGGGCGCTGCGGGTCCTCGCCGGCGTCGCAGCAGCCGGGCCGCCGGCGAGTGCGGGTGGGTGAGCCAGGTCGCCGCCGCCACGGTCAGGCCTAGGGCGAACAGGATCCAGGAGGCCGTGCGCAGGGTGGCGGTGAGGGCGTCGTAGACGGCGGCCGCGGCCGGGCGATGGGCGGCGTCGGGGAGGTCGGCGAGGGTGAGGTGCCGGCCGATGGCGACGGCCAGACCCAGGAACGCGCCGCCCAGGGCGGTGCCGAGGGCCGTCGCCGTGATCGCCCGACGGCGGACGGCCGCCACGGCGATGCCGGCCACGGCGAACACGACGGCCGCCAGCGGCAGCCAGAAACCGGCTACGTCGAGCACGTGGTAGCCCTTCCGGAGTGCGACCAGTTCGTCGGGCGGGAGGAGCGCGACACGGGTGTGCGCCACGGGGACGCTGTCCGCGAACGGCACGTGGTCTGCGGTGAGTTGACGCTTGAGGGGGGTCGTCACGGCGGCGAGGTCCATGGTCACGGCGCGGGTGTCGCGGTCGGCGCTGTCGTCGTTCAGCGCCCTCATCACCGCCGTGTGCGCGGCCTCGTTGCCCGCGTCCCACGCGGTGCGGTAGGCGCGGGTCTCGGTGAAGGAGCGCACGGCGTCGCGGATGGACAGCCGGTCCGGGCCGTCCTCGACGCCGGCCTCGCGGGCCACGCCGTCGCCCAGCGTGTCCACGACCGCGTCGCGCACGGCCGGGTCGGCGGCCAGCGGCGCCATCGTGGTGACGTACCGGCCGGTGTCCGTCAGGTCGTACGCCGCCCAGGCCGCCAGCGTGCCGAACGGCGCGAGGAGGCAGGAGACGGCGATCAGGACGGCCGAGGCGGCGGTCCGCAGGCTTCGGGACACGACACCAGGCAACGGGGTGGGCGCGGGGCGCGCGAGCGGGGCGGGGCCACATGAGTGGCCGGGCCCTCGGTTCCTCCGGTGGAGGGATCACCCGAACGGGTGTTTCCTGGTTGTGGAGAGACGGAGGTCGCACAGGCGGCGCACGGGGGTTGGACCTCGTCGGGTGACCGGGACTGGATCCCGGTCGGCCGGTGAGTGGAGGGATGAGGGAACGCAAGAGCCCCGGCCACCATGCCGGGGCTCTTGTGGGTTCTCTTCGGGGCTCTTGCGGGTCCCCTGTGTCCCGTTTGCCGGGATGTCAGCGGATGCGGTGTCCCTCCGCGTCCTCGTGCGTGTAGTAGCGGTAGAAGGCCAGCGCGAAGACGGTTGCCGCGACGGCCAGGGCCATGCCCGTCGAGCGCAGGACGCTCGCGCCGGTCTCGCTGTACAGGAAACCGAAGGCGCAGCCCGCGAACGCCGTCCACATCAGGGCGTGCAGTTCGCGCCGCATGTGCGGGGCCAGGGCGTGGACGCCCATGTACAGCCCGGCGAACGCGATCGCGCTCACGAAGCCGAGCAGGACGTTCCAGCCGGTGATCGGGTCGCCCGAGCGGTTGTTGGCCGCGACCCAGTAGCCGTAGACGAGTCCGAGCGTGCCGGGGACCGCCCACTGGGCGATCCGGTGGGTGCGTTCGCCGAAGACGTCCGGCGTTCTTGTCGCGGTGGTCGTTCGCATGCTTGACGCGGGTGCCGCATGAGCCATGAGAGGACTCCTCTCTCCTCGCCCCTGCCTTCCAGGGCACACCTGGGCGGGGACGGTGGCAAGTCGGATGCAGCGGGTTGTGACACTGCGATGTGCGGAGAGTCTCAGGAAGCGCCTCTTGAGGCTCCCCTTTGCAGCAGCAGCGGTTACCGGGAGTCTTACAGAGAGTCCCGGCGTTCACGCCGGGGATGGATGCATCTCAAGACTGCTCTGACGTGCACTTTAGAGCGGACGTTTCTGCTGCTCGATGTATTGGCGGACGATCGTCAAAGGGGCTCCGCCGCACGAGGCGGAGAGGTAGGAGGGCGACCACAGGTGCCCGTGAGTGACGGAGCGGTTGATCCGGCCGGTGAACTCCTGCCGGATCCGGCGAGCGGAGACGCCCTTGAGGCTGTTGACCAGCTTGGAGACGGCGACCTTGGGCGGGTAGTCGACCAGGAGGTGAACGTGATCGCGTTCGCCGTTGAA